>NZ_CAJQZB010000003.1:0-213243 GCF_907164545.1 Paraburkholderia gardini
CCCCGCCCCGCGGCGCTTATTCAGTGCAACCCCCGCTGGCCGACCCAAACCCCCCCCCCGCCGCGCCGGGAGCGATCCTGGGAGCCGTATCACCCGTTCTTGATCGATGCTCCTGTCAAACGAAGTTCAGGCGTACGGAGCATCGGACAAGGTTCGACCATGTGCGGTCGCTGGGTAGTACGACCGCTCAACTGCTCCAGCGTCTTGTCGCCGTCGTCAACAGCCGCTCAAAACTCCCGATACGATCAGCTGCATTCGTCACCCTTGCCAGGACTTTTGTGCATGGTCTCGCCGGCGCCGGTCATAGCGGACGCCATCCGGCGCAATGCAGACAACAACTCGTTGCGCCCTGTTACGTTGCCTTCCTGACATCGTTGCCAGGCCGGTTTGTCAGGATGGCGCTCGTAATAACGTGAAAGAGATGATCGGCGCGTGGCGCGAATGAGGGTTGGTCAACGAGCCAACCGAGCGCCGACATCAGGGCAAACAGGTCGACCCCATCCATATCGGCGCGCGCCGTTCCCTCGGCCTGAGCTCGGAGCAGTAGCCGCGCGCCCGCTGAATGCACCGCTGAGCATGAAGCGTGAAGCGCGGACTCCGGGTCCGCATGGGCGTTCGCCATCAAGGCGACAACGCCGCTATAGCTATGAACGAATGCCACCCCTTCGCGAAACCAGGACACGAGCGCTTCGTCAGGTGGATTCGACGATTCGAATTCGCTTGCCTTCTGCGTGAGTGCGTCCAGATTCGTACGCAGCAACGCTTCGAACAAGGCTTCTCGCGTCGGGAAATGGCGAAACAGTGTGGCCAACCCGACGTTGGCCTGGCGGGCGATATCGCGCATGGACGCGTCGGCACCATGCTCGGTGATGACGTTGCGCGCGACCTCAAGTAGATGACTGTAATTTTTTCTGGCGTCGGCTCGCATAAATTGCCTTGACAACCGGATCAGTGATCCGAATATAATGAACCTGTATCTGGATCAGTGATCCACAAGATACAGCACATTTGTGCAAATGGGAACAGAGACGCTGTCCGACATCACGAAAGGAGAAGTCATGGGAAAGCTTGAGGGTAAGGTTGCAGTCATCACGGGCGGATCGAGCGGCATGGCGCTGGCGAGCGCCAGGCGGTTCGTTGAAGAAGGCGCCTATGTGTTCATCACGGGCCGGAGGCAGGAGGCGCTCGACGAGGCCGTCAAGCTGATTGGCCGGAACGTGACCGGCGTGCGCGGCGACGCGGCCAGTCTGGACGATCTCGACCGCCTGTTCGATACAGTCAGGCGGGAAAAGGGCAAGATCGACATCCTGTTCGCGAGCGCAGGCACGGGCGAAGCCGTCCCTCTGGGCGAGATTACCGAGCAGCACTTCGATGCGACCTTCGGCCTGAATACGCGCGGCACGCTGTTTGCGGTTCAGAAGGCGTTGCCGCTGTTCAACGATGGCGGATCGATCTTCATGACCGGGTCAGTTGCTTCGGTGAAAGGTTTTCCTGGTTATGGCGTGTATGCGGCGAGCAAGGCGGCGTTGCGCTCATTCGCACGCACCTGGCTTAACGAACTGAAGGGCAGGAATATCCGGGTGAACGTGCTGAGCCCGGGGCCGATCGCCACACCGATGCAGGACCAGATTCTCACCGAGGAGGCGAAGCGGATGTTCGAATCCCTGATTCCGCGGGGAAAGATGGGTCGTCCTGAGGAAATCGCGACGGTCGCGCTGTTTCTTGCGTCAGACGATTCGAGCTTCGTGAATGGGGTGGAGTTGTCTGTCGACGGCGGCTTCTCGGCCATCTGAAATCGCGCCGAAAGGCGCGTAGAAGGACCTGTCAACTCGACGAATATGATCCGGGTTGTGTCGATAAATATGGATTCCTTAAAATACTGAATGGAGAGTTCGCGTGAGCTATTCGATTATTGGCTTTGGCGCGGTAGGTCAGGCACTCGCCCGAGCGTTTGCAAGAAAGAACATCGATGTGACCGTCGCCAGCCGGCGTCCTCCCGAGATGTTGATGCAGCAGGCACAAGCGATCGGCCCCACCGTTGTCCCCAGGACGCTGCAGGATGCAATCGCGTCCGACACGATCTTCCTGGCGGTTCCGTTTTGGGAACATCGCGAAGTCGCGAAGCAGATCACAACCTGGCACGGCAAGACGATCATCGACGCGACAAATACAAATGCTCCAGTTGAAGACCTGGATGGTCAGCCATCGTCCGCGGTTGTCGCCAGGGCGTTTACCGGCGCCAGGTTCGTAAAGGGCTTTAACCATCTGTCCGCTGCCGTTCTGGCCGCTGATCCGGGCGTGAATGGCGGCAGCCGCGTCGTGTTTTTGTCGAGTGATGACGAAAATGCGGTGGCACCGGTCGCGGTTCTGGCCGAACAACTCGGTTTCGCGCCGATTGCGCTAGGACCGCTCAAGGATGGCGGCTCGCTCGTCCAGGCCAGGGGCAATACCTGGGGTAAACTGATCTTCAAGGATCTCGTCAGGTTCAAATAGCGGCGCGTCAGGACAAAGTCACAGCGGCCACGTGCATCGCTAAACGCGTGCTGATGATCTGACCGGGATTCAGTTGGTGCTGCTGAGCGAGTGCATGATGGCCGCTCGCGACCCGTCGGCCGCGAGCGCCCGTACTGCAGACGTGATGCGGACGGATGTCCGTTCGGAACTGGAAGGCGGCCATTGCCGACATGGCGACCCGAGCGACAGCTACGAGCCGAAAATACGCATTCGTCGAAATCACCGGGAGGCCATGAGCACCATGCACGATATCAGCGGTGTTGTTCGCGGGTTTGTCGAGGAAGTCCTCAACCAGGGGCGGATCGATGCCGTCGACCGGTTCTTCCGGGATGACATGGTCGAGCACGTGCCGTTTCCCGGCCAGGGTTCCGGTCTGCAAGGTCTCAAGGAGGTTCTACGTGAGATGCGGACCGCATTCCCGGATATGCACTGGACCATTGAGGAGCAACTGACTGAGCGTGACCGCGTGCTGACCCGCTTCGAGTGGACGGGCACTCATCGGGGAGCGTTCCTGGGCGTGCCCGCAACGGGGCGGCCGGTAAAGGTGTGGGGCATGGTCATCGACCGCGTGGAGGAGGGCAGGATCAAGGAAACCCGCATCATCATGGACATGCTCGGACTGATGATGCAACTCGGCGCGGTCCTTCCACCGGGTCAGTGACACCAGCATGGTCGAGCACGCACCGGCATGACTGACTGTCGATATCCCGGAAGCTATTGTTGAAGCGTTGCGGGTGCAATGGTCGGGAGTGGAAATCGCAGCGTGATTCGCCCTGAACTGAAGGCGCACAGTCGAGGCTGGATCAGCCGCTTTACGGAGTCTGGAGCGTCCCATCCTTCAGTCGTGTCTGCGTCCACGTCGTCGTCGTATTTTCGCAAGGATATTTCGCCGCCTCGACCTCGTTGATGTCCACGCCCAGGCCCGGTTTGTCATTGGCATAGACGTAGCCGTTCCTGAATTCGGGCAGGCCGGGGAATACATCGAGCAGAGCCTCTTTCGGTCCCTTCAGGTTCTGGATGACGAAATTCGGCGGCTCGGTGCCGGACCACTCCTGGACACCAAAATTGCGCGCAGGCAGATCGATATGAATATTGGCCGCGTGAGCCAATGGCGACATATCGCCTGGACCGTGCCATGCCGTCCTGACGCCGAACTGTTCGGCAAAGATCTGCAGCTTCCTGCCGGCGGTAATGCCGCCAATCTGGCTGAGATGAACCCGGATGTAATCGATCAGCCGCCCGGTAATCAGGAATTTCCATTCAGCAGGGTTGTTGAACAGCTCACCCTGGGCCAGCGGAGTGCTCGTCTTTGCCCGCAGTTGACGTATCCACTCAGCTTCTTCCAGCGGGATGGCATCTTCCAGGAAGAACAGGTCATAGGGCTCCAGTTCACATGCAAACCGGATGGCCTCGATCGGCCTTAGACGCTCATGCACGTCATGACACAAGGCAACATCGAATCCGATCCTGCTACGAATGCCATCGAACAGCTTGAGCGTCTCGCGCATATACTTTTTGCTGTCCAGGTAGACGCCGTCCATTGCTCCTTCCGGCGCGGATGAGGGTGCCTTGCCGTAGCGGGCGCCCCCATATCCGCCGCTCTGGCAACGGATATGAGTAATGCCCTGTTCCTGGTATTGCTGGATGTTGTCGCATAACTCGTTCAGATCCTTGCCGTCGGCGTGGCGATAGATCGGCACACCTTCACGGCACTTGCCGCCGAATAACTGGTACAGCGGCATGTCGGCCATCTTGCCCTTGATGTCCCACAGTGCCATGTCGATGCCGGAGATCGCATTGTTCTCGATTGGACCATTGCGCCAGTACGCGTTCTGGTGCATCAATTGCCAGAGTTCCTCGATCGCTTCGGCGTCCCTGCCGATCAGGAGCGGCCGCAGATATTCCTCGATCAGACACTTGACCGCGACATGCCGGTAGGCAAATGTCGCGCAGCCGAGCCCGTACAGTCCGTCCTGGTTGGTCTCGAGTTTGACGACAGTGAGGTTGATGCCTTCCGGCGCGGTCAGGATGACCTTTACGTCCGTAATCAGGGTTGCCATTTTCAGCCTGCCAGAATCGAATCGATAAAACGAAGCCGCATCGCGTGGTTCCTTACGTGCGGCGCAGCGAGAGCGAATCTTCATCCTTCGTGCGCTGACCGGAATGCGCCGGCACGGTGATCATCAGGATGACTGATAGAAGCAGACCGGCCGCCATGAAGATATACGAGGCCGCGGGGCTGCCGGTCGCGCCGTTCAGGTACCCGACGACGTACGAGCCCGCGAACGCGCCCAGTGCGCCGCACGCATTGACCAGACCGATCGCGCCGCCCAGCACGTTGCCTGGGATCAGTTCCGGTATCAGCGCGAAAAACGGACCATACGGTGCATACATCGTTGCGCCTGCAACGACCAGCAGCGCGAACGAAATCCAGAAGTGCGATCCGCCGATCAGGTACGAAGCCACGAACGCGATGGTCCCTATGAGCAGCAGCGGCCAGACGAACAGCTTGCGGTTGCGCGTCCTGTCCGACAGCCAGGACGCGAGCAGCATCAGGATGATTGCCGCGAGATACGGAACCGCGGCAAGCCAGCCGATCGATACGATGTCGATGGTGGACGCGGCCTTGAGAATCGACGGCAACCACATGATGAAGCCGTACACACCGATACTCCACAGCGCATGAATCGCGCAGCACTTCAGCACGATCGGCGAACGGAAGGCCGCCTTGTAGTCGCGCACCGGCGCGATGTCCGCCTGCTCGGCCTTCAGACGGGCGGCAAATTCGGTCTTTTCAGCGTCGCTCATCCAGGTGACGTTGGCCGGGCGATCCTGCACCGTAAACCACCAGACCACCGCCCAGATGAGCGCCGGCAGGCCTTCGAGGATAAACATCTCGCGCCAGCCGAAGCTGTGGACCAGATAGCCCGACACCACCGACATCCACAGCACCGTGACCGGATTGCCGAGAATGAGGAACGTGTTGGCACGCGAGCGTT
The DNA here is from genome assembly GCF_907164545.1 of Paraburkholderia gardini. Lineage (NCBI taxonomy): Bacteria > Pseudomonadati > Pseudomonadota > Betaproteobacteria > Burkholderiales > Burkholderiaceae > Paraburkholderia > Paraburkholderia gardini. The sequence goes on from NZ_CAJQZB010000003.1 coordinate 5,514, forward strand.
CGCTGCGCGTGAACCATCGGCTGATGTACATCAGCATTGAAGGCATGACAGCCGCCTCCACCACGCCGAGCACGAAGCGCAACACCATCAGCATCGGAATGTTGCTGACCATCCCGGTCGCCGCGGCGCACAGTCCCCACAGGACCAGGCTGAAGAAGATCAGCTTCTTCACACTGTTGCGTTGCGCGTAGATCGCGCCGGGTACCTGGAACAGGCAGTAGCCGAGAAAGAACAGCGAGCCGATCAGCGACGATGTGCCCTGCGAGATACCGAGGTCCCGGTTGATCCCGGCCGCCGCGGCGAAGCCGTAGTTCGCGCGGTCGAGATAGGCCAGGCTGTAAGTGATGAAGATGATGGGCATCAGATACCACCATCTTTGGGTTGCTACGGGTTTGACGCTTTCCATGATGTCTCCAGATCGATACGTCACACAGACGGTTTGCCTCGCGCGAGCCGTTTTTTGTTTTGATGTCCCCGCGCGAACCTGCATTCAAAGCACGGCCAGCCAGCCGCCATCGACGTAGATGATCTGGCCGTTCACATAACTCGATGCTGGCGACGCCAGATACACCGTCGTGCCGACGAGTTCCTCCGGCTTGCCCCAGCGTTGCGATGGATTGCTGCTCTTGACCCACGCGTCGAAGGCGGCGTTCTCGATCAGCGGCTTGTTCATGTCGGTCAGGATGTAACCCGGCCCGATCGCGTTAGCCTGAATGTTCGACGCCGCCCACTCGGCGCTCATCGCGCGGGTCAGCATCTTGATGCCGCCCTTCGCTGCCGTGTACGCGCCGACAGTCGCGCGACCGGCTTCGCTCGTGAGCGAGCCGATGTTGATGATCTTGCCGCCCGTGCCGCGCGCGATCATGCGGCGCGCAGCCTGCTTCGCGACGATGAACGCGCTCGTCAGATTGGTGTCGATCACACGCTGCCAGTCGCTCAGTTCGAGTTCGACGAGGGGCTTGCGAAACTGGATGCCGGCGTTGTTGACGACGATGTCGACCTGCACGCCGTCCTTGTCCCATTGCGCGAACGCGTCGGCGACGGCGTGCTCGTCGGTGACGTCGAAGGCGCGGCCTCGTACGTCGAATCCTTTGGCTGCGAGCCGGCTGGCCGCTTCGGCGACCGTATCCGCACGCGTGCCGTTCAGGATCACGCTGGCGCCCGCGGTGGCCAGCCCTTCAGCAAGCGCGAAGCCGATGCCGCGAGCCGAACCGGTTACGAGCGCCGTGCGGCCGCTCAGATCGAATAGCTGTGTCATGCGCTTGTCCTCTCCATGTTCAGAAACGAGGCGCGAGTGCACCCCTCGCGACGGTTGATCCAGTCGCGATAACGCGTTGGTGTGGGGTCCGCTGGCGAAGCCGTCGGACAGGTCGCTGGACGCGCTCCTAAACGGGCTGGTCGTTCACGGTGCGATTCAGCGCGGCACGATCCTCGAAATCGTTCTCCGCGCGCCGGATGAGCGTGAGGACAGCAGCCTCCGCCGTCTCCGGGTCGCCTTTCTCGATCGCGACGCACAGCGCTTCGTGCATCGGTAGCGAACGGGCCGGGCCACCGGCGATTTCAGAGCTGAGCTCGAAGCTCGTGCGCAGGATCGCCGACAGCGCGTTCTGCATCTGCTGGACGAACTGGTTGTGACAGGCCGTCAGGATGGCCCCGTGAAACGCGAGGTCGGCGGGAACGTATTCACCGTGACCGGCGACCGCTCGCTCCATCGCCCTGAAGGCACGCCGCACCGCGTGCCGATCCTCCTCAGTCGCGCGCTTCGCGGCGAGCCTTGCCGCGTTCGGCTCGATGATCATCCGCAGTTCCATCAAGTCCTGGATCAGGCCGTCGTCGACCGCTTCCGCCCGCGCGCGCCACGTGATCACGTCCGGATCGAACAATTGCCATTGCGCACGCGGCAGCACGACCGTGCCATACCGGCGGCGCACTTCGAGCATGCCCTTGGCGGACAGCGATTTCATCGTTTCGCGAATGACGATGCGACTGACCTGCATCTGCTCCGCGAGAACAGGCTCTGCCGGCAGAATATCGCCCGGCATGAATTTGCCTGAGCAGATCTGCTCGCCCATCTGGTTCAGAACCTGTCTGTGCAACGTGGCCATAATTCGCTCTCTAGGTCATACGTATGATGTAGAACGATAAATATGCAGATGTACCCGCGCAATAGGGGTTGACCCGAGGTCAGGCTTTCACGCGGGCGAGGGTCAACGCCGTGTTCGCTCGCTGTAGTCGAATACATCCGCGAACACCCGCGAAATGGCACAGGCCGCCATCGATCGTCAGAAGAGAGCTTTCTGCCCCGACATCAGCGTTTCGAAGTCGTCGCCGAGCAGAGGAAGAATCGCGTCGGCCACAGGCTGCAACTGGCGCGTCAGATAGTGGTCGTAGTCCATGTCCGAGCGTAACGTTTCCAGCGGCTCGGGGCCTGCGCCTGTCATCACGTAGCTGATCCAGCCGCCACTCTGATATTGCAGCGGTCGGCCTCTCTCGCGATTGAGCTCGTCGGCGATGCGCGCGGCGCGCACGTGCGGCGGAACGTTGCGTTGATAGTCTTCGAGCGGACGGCGCAGCCGCTTGCGATACACCAGTTGATCGTCGAACTCGCCGCGTAGCGTTCGATGAACGTAGTCGCGGATGTAATCCTGGTAGGGCTGCCGCCTGAAGATGCGCAGATAGAGCTGCTGCTGAAACCGCTGCGCAAGCGGCGTCCAGTCGGTGCGCACCGTTTCGAGCCCTTTATAGATGACGTCTTCGGAGCCGTCCGGCAGCACCGTCAAACCCGCATAGCGTTTCTTGCTGCCTTCCTCCGCGCCGCGAACCGTAGGCATGAAAAAGCGGCGATAGTGCCGTTCGAACTGGAGTTCAAGCGCGCTTTCGAGTCCAAAGCGCGCCGCGACGTGTTGTTGCCACCACTGCGTAATGTGCGTGACCAGTGTGCGACCGATCTGCGCGGCTTCGTCCTCGGAGTGGGCGTGCCTGAGCCACACGAACATCGAATCGGTATCGCCGTAGATGACTTCGTAACCCTCTGCCTCGATCAGCTCACGCGTTTTGCGCATGATTTCGTGCCCGCGCATCGTAATCGACGACGCAAGGCGCGGGTCGAAGAAGCGGCAACCCGTCGACCCCAGCACGCCATAGAACGCGTTCATGATGATTTTCAGCGCCTGCGAGAGCGGCTTGTTCTGCTCGCGCCTGGCGGCTTCGCGTCCTTCCCAGACCTGACTGACGACAGACGGCAGACAGTGTTTGCCGCGCGAAAAGCGGGCGCCAAGGAAGCCCGGCACGGAATCCGCGTCATCGGGATGCTGCATGCCTTCCACCAGCCCGACCGGATCGATCAGAAACGTGCGGATGATCGATGGATAAAGGCTCTTGTAATCCAGCACGAGCACGGAATCGTAGAGGCCCGGGCGCGAATCCATGACGAGCCCGCCAGGGCTGGCTTGCCCGTTTATATCGCCTGGATTGGGCGCGACGAAACCCATGCGATGCATCCGCGGCATGTAGAGATGCGTGAACGCCGCGACGGATCCACCGCTGCGATCCGCGGCAAGCCCGGTGACAGTGGCGCGTTCGAGCAGGAACGTCAGCAGTTCCGTTCTGGCGAAGATGCGCGTGACCAGCTCGCAATCCTTGAGGTTGTATTTCGCAAGCGCCGGTTTGTCTTCGTCAAAGCGCCGCTGGATTTCCTCCATGCGCTGATACGGATTGTCGATGGATTTGCCTTCGCCCAGCACGGACTGCGCGACGTATTCAAGGCTGAACGACGGAAAGCTCCATGTTGCCGACTTGAGTGCCTCGATGCCGTCGATGATCAGACGCCCGGCGGCACCCGCAAAGAAATGGTTCTTTTGATGACCGTGCTCGCGCCATTCCATGACGCTTGCGCCACGCCCGAGTCTGAGCGGAACGCGATAACGTTCAGCGTGTTCCTGCAACACGCGCAGATCGAACTGGACGAGGTTCCAGCCGATAATCGCATCGGGATCGTGAGCGGCGAACCATTCATTGAGCTTTTCCAGCATCTGCGGCCGGCTTTCGCAGTATTCGAACTGAAAGTCGATGATGCTTTCGTCGCCATTCGCGGGGCCCAGCATATACACCTGGCGTTGACCGCACCCTTCCAGTGCGATCGAATAGAGGTCGCCATGAGCGCTGGTTTCGATATCGAGCGACACGAGTCTGAGTTGCGGGCGATACGCCGTGCAAGGCTTCATCTCGGCGTTCACGAGCATGCCGTTTTCGGTCGCCTCGCCGCTGAACGTGACGGGCGCCGTGATGAATCGCTCCATCATGTAGCGCTCGGGCGGAAAGATGTCCGCTTCATAGACATCGACGCCGCCGTGCCTTAACCGCTTTTCCAGCGCGCCAAGCTGGCGATAGTGCCGGCAATACATCCCCAATACGGGACGATGATGAAAATCGACGAGCCCCAGCGGACGCAACTCGACCTGGGATTCACGACGCAATACGGTCTCGGCGCGCTCGCGCTGCTCAGCGGGAATAAACGCGACCGACGTCTGCGGCCGCAGCCGGATATGACGCGGCCCCTGACCGGTTGCGAGCCAGAACTCGACCTCCGTGCCGGTGGCCGTATCGCGCCAGTGTCGGGTCAGAAGAAAGCCTTGATGTTGCTCAGTCAAACGATCGCCTTTGGATGCTCATCTCTCGGGGCAATTTTACTGTCTGCGCGGTTTCAGCGTTGTCGATTTCCTGCTGTGCCGTTCGTCGTGTCTGAAGGCGGGAAGGCTGACAACAGGCTGCGCCGCGGCGAAGCGGCTTCCCGCCCTCATTCCTGTTCAATCGAAGAAGGAGCCCGTTCATGACTTACATCGACGGTTTTGTTGCAGCGGTACCTACAGCCAGTCGCGAAGCGTTCAGGCAACACGCCGAGGTTGCTGCGGCGGTCTTCAGGGAGCAGGGGGCCTTGCAGGTGGTCGAATGCTGGGGCGACGACGTACCGGAAGGAACGCTGACTTCGTTTCCGATGGCCGTTAAACGCAAGGATGACGAGACCGTTGTCTTTTCGTGGATTCTCTGGCCGTCCCGTCAGGTGCGCGACAAGGGCATGCGGGCCGTCATGGCGGACCCGCGCTTGCGGCCCGAGACGAATCCGATGCCCTTCGACGGCAAACGGGCGATCTTCGGCGGCTTCGAAGTGATCGTGGAAGCCTGATCTGCCGTCGCGGTGGCCACGGGTGTGGGGAAAATCACGACGTTCGAGCCGTTCAGGGGCGCTCACCGCTAGAATGCTGCCGGACCCTGCGCCCGGCGGTGCGCGTGCTCATCGCACGCGTGCGGAGTAAAAAGCCGGCGCAAGACCGGCCTCACTCTGGAGACAAGAATGGTAACCCCTGAACAGGATCGGGCCGCGGCGTACGCGGCGGCCTCCCGTGAACCCGCCGTCCTCGCCATCGACGCGGGCACCATTTCCGCGCGTCTGGACCGGCTGCCCGCGACACGTTCGATCTGGAAGCTCGTCGTTCTGCTAAGCCTTGGTTTTTTCTTTGAGCTGTACGATCTTCTTTATACCGGCTACGTGGCGCCCGGGCTCGTCAGGAGCGGTCTGCTGACCGCCACGACGCATGGCCTCTTTGGCACAACCGGCATCGCAAGTTTTATCGCCGCGCTATTTGCGGGCCTCTTTGTCGGCACGATCGCCTGCGGTTTTCTTGCCGACCGTTTTGGGCGCCGCGCAATCTTCACGTATTCGCTGCTGTGGTACACGGTCGCCAACGTCATCATGGCGTTCCAGGAGACCGCGCTCGGGCTGAACGTCTGGCGTTTCATAGCGGGTGTGGGTATTGGCGTCGAACTCGTGACGATCGGCACGTACATCGCGGAACTGGTGCCGAGGCAGATCCGCGGCCGGGCATTCGCCTGCGAGCAGGCAGTCGGCTTCACGGCCGTACCAGTGGTGGCGTTTCTCGCGTATCTGCTGGTGCCGCACGCTTTCTTCGGGCTCGATGGCTGGCGCTGGGTGGTGCTGATCGGCGCGCACGGCGCGCTCTTTGTGTGGTGGATTCGCCGCGCGTTACCCGAGAGCCCGCGATGGCTCGCGCAGCAGGGCCGTCTCGACGAGGCGGACCGTGTGATGACGGCGCTCGAAGCCAGAGTAGAGGCCGAATACGGCCGGCCGTTGCCGCCGCCGGAGCAGGTCGTCGCGATGCCGGAACGCGGCCGGTTCCGCGATATGTGGATGCCCCCGTACCGTTCGCGCACGTTGATGATGGTGATCTTCAACGTCTTCCAGACGGTGGGGTTCTATGGCTTCGCCAACTGGGTGCCGACGTTGCTGATCAAGCAGGGCATCACGATCACAACGAGCCTGCTGTATTCGAGCATCATCGCGCTGGCTGCACCGCTGGGACCTGTGATCGGGCTTGCGATCGCGGATCGTTTCGAGCGCAAGAGCGTGATCGTGGCGACGGCGGGTGCGATCGTGGTGTGCGGTTTGTGGTTCAGCCAGGTGTCGGACGCGTTGTTGCTGGTCGGGCTTGGCGTGTGCCTGACGCTGGCAAGCAACATCATGTCGTACAGCTTTCACGCGTATCAGGCCGAGCTGTTCCCGACGAGCATCCGTGCGCGCGCGGTCGGCTTTGTCTATTCGTGGAGCCGTTTCTCCGCGATCTTTACCGCGTTCCTGATTGCTGCTGCGTTGCGGCAGTTTGGTTCGACAGGTGTGTTCGTGCTGATCGCCGGCGCGATGCTGATCGTCATGGCGGCGATTGGATTGATGGGCCCGCGCACGAAGGGTCGTGCGCTTGAAGCAATTTCGCACTGAACCGGACGATCCCGGGAGGGATCGTCCACGTGATACCCTGGCATGTGGCCTTCCTCAAGCCTCCAGCGCCAGCAACGCAAACGTCGCGAGCCAGTGTTCGCCCATGTAGTCGCCTGCGACGTGATCCAGCGCAGCCGCCAGATGCGTATCGGCCGCTTCGAAGAGTACAGTGGCGCGCGCATCGCCCGAAGGCAGTGCCCGCGCGATCGAGCGTTGACACCACGCACGGCTGAGATTCAACCCGTCGAGGTGCGCGATCTTTCCGTCCGTACGGTCTGTCACCGTGGCCGGTATGAAAAGCGTCGCGGGTTTGCACGCGGCAATATCCGGCAGGAAGCGCGTGAACCACGCGATAAATTCCTCCGGTGGCAACACGCGTTGCATCAATGCGGCTTCCATCAGCGATGGCGACAGAAATTCGTCACCTGACGGCTCCCACGCCTGGCACGCAGCGTCTTCCAGATACCACCGCTTCGACGTGTCGGAGATCAGGCCGGCGAGTGACCGATGCCCCGTCTGACGCGCGAAATCGAGCGCGAGCGAAAGCGCAAACGCTGTGTTGAAATGCGTGCCGACGCGCAACGGATACGTCGACTTCGGCAGAAATTCCTCGAAGCGTTCGACAAACGTCTGGGTTAGCGGCGCGATTGTCGTGGCCCAGGTTGAAGCCCGCGGCAAGCTCATTGACTGCACCTGTGCCGCGAGTGCAAGCAGCCAGCCCCAGCCATATGGACGTTCGAAACCGCGATTGTGCGGCAGATCGAGATAGGCCATCTCACCTGCGACGTTCGCCGCGGTGAAATGCTCATCGACGACTGCGATGATGCGCTTCGCTTCGGGCAGGTCCGGAAAGCGGTCGATCAATCTCAGCACGAGCCAGTAACCGTGCACGCACGAATGCCAGTCGTAGCTGCCATAGAAAACCGGATGCAGCGCGCGCGGCCCTTGCACGTCTTGCGGGCCGGCCAGCGAATGGGTCAGCTTGTTCGGATATTCGCGCGTCAGATGATCGAGCGCCAGCGTAGCGAATTTCGATGCGATAGCGGAAGTGAGTTGAGTGGTCATCGGTACACCAGCAAAAACGTTAGCCTGCATTTTGCAGGCACCTAACGATTGTGCCCCACGTGTGTTGAAGACGCACGCACAACGCACCCAGACGTTGTTCGAATCCTCACGATTTCGCTTTCACGAGAATCGCGGGCGTATCCGGCGCGCCCATTCTGTTTGCTGCATCCAGCGGCGTAAACCCACCCGAGTCGCGTGCTTCAGGATTGGCGCCGTTCGCGATCAGGAGGTCGACGATCTCCGTGCGATTGAACATCGCGGCGATCATGAGCGCGGTGCGGCCATCGGGTGACGCGCCTTCGACATCCGCACCCTGTGCGAGCAATGTTTCAACGACGTTCCTGAATCCTTTAAATGCAGCGCCGGCAATCGGCGTCTGGCCATTGTCGTTGCGCAGGTTGGGATCCGCACCATGTTCCGCAAGCGTTCGCACGGCATCGACGTGCCCGTGATACGCCGCGAGCATCAGCAGGCTGTCGCCTTTCTCGTTGCGAAGATTGGGCGGCACACCTTTCTCGATCACGACAGCGAGCGTGGCGGCGTCGCCGCGTCGGGCGAGGTCGAAGACTTCGCGTGCCACCTCGATGAGATCAGGATCGATTTCGGTCGAGGGCTGTGGCTTCGCGGATGAGTTGGGATGACCTGTCAAAGTGGACTCCTTCCGTCAGGACACGCCGCGAGGCGGCGTCGGGACTTCAGTCAGGATACGCATTTTGTGCGAAACGTGTGCGCGGCTTGTGCTCGCCTTCAGGCCGCGCCCGTGCCGGCTTCCTTGCGCGTACGCCGCGTCATGGTCGCGGTTTTATCCGCGTGTCCCGCCTTGTGCGCTGCTTCGACCACCTCGAGTTGACGCGTTGCCTCGCCTACCACATGCCGAAACTGCAGTAGCGCGCCGAGCGACGCGTCGGGCGGCTGCAGCGCCGACCACAGCACGTCGATCAGACGGTCGGCGGTCGCGTCGATATCGATCCGGCGATTGACCAGCGTCGCGTCCCAGAGCACATGTTCCATTGGCCCGAACACCATCGAGCGCAACAGCCGCAGCGGCACATCCTGCCGGATCTGGCCGGTTTCCTGTCCCTGCGCCAGCACCCGCATGAGCGGTGCCGTGTAACGGCGTTGCAGTTCAACCAGCGCCTCGCTGAGTTCATGTTGACGCGCGCGGCCTTCCGACAGCACGAGCGAACACAGGCCGGTGCCGTTCACCAGCATCAGGCGAAGGTGCATCCGCACGATGAACGCGAACTGCTGACGCACCGTGCCGTCGCGGGGCAGGCCCGATTCGATGGCGTCGATGATCTCGTCATACCAGTCTCCGATCACGCGCGCGCACAGTTCGCGTTTGCCGCGGAAATAACTGAATACGGTGGCCTCGGAAATGCCGAGCCGCTGTGCGATTTCGGACGTGGTAGCGCGCTCGTAGCCCTTTTCGGAGAAAACGTCGCGCCCCGTCTGAAGGATTTCCTTTACACGCTGTTGCGATTTGCGCCCGGCCGGCAGGCGGCGCGATGGAGGCAATTTGGCCTTCGGCACGGCCATGATTTGAGTCCAGTTCAGTTTTAAGCGCTCGATGCGCACGATGAAATCCATGTTAGCACGACAGAATCAGTCTGCAAGGCGGATTATGAATAATTGAGTGTGGCTCAAAAAACATATTGACGTATACGTAAATGTGGCGTGAAATTCGCCTTGAGCGGCCGCGACGCATGGATCATCATGGGAGCGGCCAGAGAGGATCGCTGAGCCCCGCTCAGAAAGCCGGCACGCCCAGCCAGGGCGGCCGCCACGGAATTCCAGGAGACATCCATGACGCATCTGCCCGGTTTGCAGTTTCCGCTTGGTGAAGAAATTGAAATGCTGCGCGACAGCATTGCAGGATTCGCCGCTAAGGAAATCGCGCCACGTGCCGCGGAAATCGACCGCACCGATCAATTCCCGATGGACCTGTGGCGCAAATTCGGCGACCTCGGCGTGCTGGGCATGACGGTCTCCGAGGAATACGGCGGCGCGAACATGGGCTATACGGCTCATATGGTCGCGATGGAGGAAATCTCGCGTGCATCGGCTTCGGTGGGTCTTTCGTATGGCGCGCACTCCAATCTCTGCGTGAACCAGATTCACCGCAACGGCACCGAAGCGCAAAAGCGCACATACCTGCCGAAGCTGCTATCGGGCGAACACGTCGGCGCGCTTGCGATGAGCGAGCCGAATGCGGGTTCGGACGTGGTCAGCATGAAACTGCGCGCCGAAAAGAAAGGCGACCGCTATGTGCTGAACGGCACGAAGATGTGGATCACCAACGGCCCCGACTGCGACACGCTCGTGGTCTACGCGAAGACCGATGTCGAAGCGGGCTCGCGCGGCATTACCGCGTTTATCGTCGAGAAGGGCATGAAGGGCTTTTCGGTTGCGCAGAAGCTCGACAAGCTCGGCATGCGCGGTTCGCACACCGGCGAACTCGTATTCGAAAACGTCGAAGTGCCGGAAGAAAACATCCTGGGCCAGCTGAACGGCGGCGTGAAAGTGCTGATGAGCGGGCTCGACTACGAACGTGCGGTGCTGGCGGGCGGCCCGACGGGCATCATGGTCGCGGTGATGGATTCGGTCGTGCCGTATATCCACGATCGCAAGCAGTTCGGTCAGTCGATCGGAGAATTCCAGCTGATCCAGGGCAAGGTCGCGGATCTGTACACCACGCTGCAGGCGTGCCGCGCGTATCTGTACGCGGTTGGCCGTCAGCTCGACACGATCGGCTCGGAACATGTGCGCCAGGTGCGCAAGGATTGCGCGGGTGTCATTCTCTACACCGCTGAAAAGGCGACGTGGATGGCCGGCGAAGCGATCCAGATTCTGGGCGGCAACGGTTATATCAACGAGTATCCGGTGGGGCGTCTGTGGCGCGATGCGAAGCTCTATGAAATCGGCGCCGGTACGAGCGAAATCCGCCGCATGCTGATTGGCCGCGAGCTGTTCGCGGAGACGATGTAAGTCCGCCCACGCGCCGAACCGGAGAGCCACGCGATGCCGATCATAGAAACAAAACTGAATCCGCGCTCGGACGATTTCCGCGCAAACGCGGCAGCGCTGGAGGCGCTGGTTGCCGATCTGAAGGCAAGGATCGCAGCGCTCTCGCTGGGCGGGGGCGCTGCCGCACGTGACAAGCACGTCTCGCGCGGCAAGTTGCTGCCGCGCGAGCGTATCGCGCAACTGCTCGATCCAGGCACGCCGTTTCTCGAACTGTCGCAGCTCGCGGCGTTCGGCATGTACAACAACGATGCGCCGGGGGCCGGTGTCATCACGGGCATCGGGCGCATTGCCGGGCAGGAGTGCGTGATCGTCTGCAACGACGCGACGGTGAAGGGGGGTACGTATTATCCGGTCACGGTCAAGAAACACGTGCGCGCGCAGGAAATCGCCGCGGAAAACCGCTTGCCATGCGTGTATCTCGTCGATTCGGGCGGCGCGAACCTGCCGAATCAGGACGACGTGTTTCCGGATCGCGATCACTTCGGGCGCATTTTCTATAACCAGGCGAATCTTTCGGCTGAAGGCATTCCGCAGATCGCGGTCGTGATGGGCTCGTGTACGGCAGGCGGCGCCTATGTGCCCGCAATGAGCGACGAGTCGATCATCGTCAGGAACCAGGGCACGATTTTTCTCGGCGGTCCGCCGCTGGTGAAGGCCGCAACCGGCGAAGTGGTCAGCGCCGAAGATCTTGGCGGCGGCGACGTGCATACACGTCTGTCCGGTGTCGTCGATCATCTTGCGCAAAACGACGCGCATGCGCTGGCGATTGCACGCAGCATCGTCGGCAACCTGAACCGTGTGAAGCAGCCGCCTGTCGCGCTGCGTGAGCCCAGGCCGCCGCGCTACGACGTCAAAAGCATGTATGGCGTGATTCCCGTCGATACGCGCAAGCCGTTCGATATCCGTGAGGTGATCGCGCGTGTCGTCGACGATTCAGCGTTCGACGAATTCAAGGCCCGCTATGGCACCACGCTTGTTTGCGGCTTCGCGCATATCTGGCGACACCCCGTCGGCATCATTGCGAACAACGGCATCCTGTTTTCCGAATCAGCGCTCAAGGGCGCGCACTTCATCGAGCTGTGCTGCCAGCGCAAGATTCCACTCGTGTTCCTGCAGAACATCACGGGCTTCATGGTGGGCCGCAAGTATGAAAACGAAGGCATCGCGCGCAACGGCGCGAAGATGGTGACGGCGGTCGCAACCGCGAAAGTGCCGAAGTTTACGGTGATCATCGGCGGCTCGTTCGGCGCGGGGAATTACGGCATGTGTGGCCGCGCGTATTCGCCGCGCTTTCTGTGGATGTGGCCTAACGCGCGCATTTCGGTGATGGGTGGCGAGCAGGCAGCGTCGGTTCTCGCAACGGTCAAGCGCGATGGCATCGAAGGAAAGGGTGGCACGTGGACCGCGGAACAGGAAGAAGCGTTCAAGCAGCCGATCCGCGAGCAGTACGAGCATCAGGGGCATCCGTACTACGCGAGCGCGCGCCTGTGGGACGACGGCGTGATCGATCCGGCGCAGACGCGCGATGTGCTGGGTCTGGGGTTGTCGGCTGCGATGAACGCGCCGATCGGGGACACGCGTTTCGGCGTGTTCAGAATGTGACACACGTGAAGGAGTCGTGCGGCATGCAATACGATCATATGGACGTCGCGTTTGCCGCTCAAGTGGCGACCGTGACGCTGAATCGCCCCGACGTGCGCAACGCGTTCAACGAAGCGATGATTGCGGAGTTGACCGATGCATTCGAATCGATGGGCGAACGGCAGGACGTGCGCGCGGTCGTGCTGGCCGCGAACGGCAAGGCGTTTTGCGCGGGCGCGGACCTGAACTGGATGAAGAAGATGGCGGGCTTCTCGGATGACGAGAACCGTGCCGACGCGATGCGTCTCGCGAACATGCTGAGCGCGATTTATCGCTGCCCGCAACCCGTGATCGCGCGCGTGAGTGGCGACGCGTACGCGGGCGGCATGGGGCTGATCGCCGCGTGCGACATCGTGGTGGCGGTCGATACGGCGCGCTTCTGCCTGTCCGAGGCGCGTCTTGGCCTGATTCCCGCGACGATCGCGCCGTATGTCATCCGTGCGCTTGGCGAGCAGGCTTCGCGCCGCTACTTCACGACGGCCGAACAGTTCGATTGCGCGACCGCGTTGCGGCTCGGACTGGTGAGCGAAATGGTCACCACGGACCAGCTCGACGCAACCATACAGCAACTCGTCGAGACGCTGATTGCAAACAGCCCGCACGCGGTACGCGAGTGCAAACGGCTCGTGCAGGACGTGGCGGGCCGTACGCTCGACGCCGCATTGATCGAAGACACCGCAGCGCGAATCGCACGCGTACGGGCAAGCGAGGAAGGCCGCGAAGGCGTCGCGTCGTTCCTTGAAAAGCGCGCGCCGGCATGGCGTACCTGATGCAACGAACGCACGCGTCGCATGCGCGACGCCCAGCATAAAGAACAGCCCGGGAGCGAGACACCTCATGTTCAACAAGATCCTGATTGCAAACCGGGGCGAGATCGCGTGCCGCGTGGCGGCTACCTGCAAGCGCCTCGGCATCGCGAGCGTCGCCGTGTATTCCGACGCGGATGCGAACGCAAAGCACGTCTTCGCTTGCGACGAGGCGGTCCATATCGGTGGATCGACGGTGGCGGAAAGCTATCTGCGCATCGAACGCATCATCGAGGCCGCGCGTGCGACGGGCGCGCAGGCGGTGCATCCGGGCTACGGCTTCCTGTCGGAAAACGAGGATTTCGCGCATGCGTGCGAGAAGGCCGGCATCGTATTTATCGGGCCGCCGGTCAGCGCGATCGCCGCGATGGGTTCGAAGGCGGCGGCCAAGGCGCTGATGCATTCGGCCGCCGTGCCGCTCGTTCCCGGCTATCACGGCGACGATCAGGACGCGACGCTGCTGCATCGGGAGGCCGATTCGATCGGCTATCCGGTCCTGCTGAAAGCGAGCGCGGGCGGTGGCGGAAAAGGCATGCGGGTGGTCGAGCGTAGCGAGGATTTCGCGGCGGCGCTGGCGTCATGCAAACGTGAAGCGGCGAGCAGCTTCGGCAACGATCGCGTACTGATCGAAAAATACCTGACACGGCCACGGCACGTCGAAGTGCAGGTCTTCGCCGATACGCAGGGCGGTGCAGTGTGGTTGTTCGATCGCGACTGCTCGGTGCAGCGGCGCCACCAGAAAGTGCTTGAGGAAGCGCCGGCGCCGGGTCTCGACACATCGTTGCGTATCGCGATGGGCGAAGCGGCGGTTGCCGCGGCGCGCGCGGTGAATTACGTCGGCGCGGGCACCGTCGAATTCATCATGACCGGCGACGCATTCTATTTCATGGAAATGAACACGCGCCTGCAGGTCGAGCATCCGGTCACGGAGATGGTGACGGGCCTCGACCTTGTCGCGTGGCAATTGCGCGTTGCCTCAGGTGAACCGTTGCCGCTGACGCAGGACGAATTGCGCGTCGACGGCCATGCGATCGAGGCCCGCATCTACGCGGAAAATCCCGCGCGCGGTTTTCTGCCTTCGACGGGTACGCTCAAGCATCTGCGGATGCCGGAAGGTGTCGAGTTCACGATCGGCGACGCGGCGGGTGGCCGTGCGACGGTGCGCATCGATAGCGGCGTGCGTGAAGGCGACACGATTACGCCGTTCTACGATCCGATGATCGCGAAGCTGATCGTGCATGGCGCGACACGCGACGAAGCGCTGGCCCGGATGAACCGTGCATTGCGCGAATGCGAGGTGGTCGGGCCGCACACGAACGTCGAGTTCCTGCAGCGGATCGTGACCAGTGAGCCGTTTTCGTCGGCGGATCTCGACACGGGGCTGATCGAGCGCCATCACGAAGCGCTCTTTGCGCCGCTGCAAAAGCCTTTGAAGGAAGCGCTCGCGCTGGCGTGCGGCGCATTGCTGACGCGCGAAGGCGGTACCGCTCACGGCGCATCGCCGTGGGATGCACTGTCGCACTGGCGCCTGAATGGTGGCTATACGCAAACGCTTTCATGGCGCGACGTCGACAGCGAAACGGCGTTTTCTGTCACGTTCGCGCGCGACGGCGAAATGCAGACGCTCGATCACGCAGGCCAGCGCGACACGTTCACGTGGTGGAGCGGCGAAGACGCGCATGAGTTCGGCGCGACGACGGGCGACTCACGCGTGACAGGTCGTGTGTTTATCGATGGCGACGTTTTCCACGTGTTTTGCCGCGGTTTCGCGTTTGCATTCGAGTGGCAGAACCTGCTTGCCCATGCAGCCGATGCCGAGCACAGCGAAGGCAGGCTGACCGCGCCGATGCCAGGCAAGGTAATCGCGGTGCTGGTCGAACCGGGGACGGTGGTGGAAAAGGGCACGCCGCTCATCGTGATGGAAGCCATGAAGATGGAGCACACCATTGGCGCACCCGCAGCGGGCACGGTCGCGGAAGTGCTGTATGCGGTGGGCGATCAGGTGGCCGACGGTGCGCAGCTGCTGGTGATGGAAGTGGGTTGACTTCGCGTGCCGGATCAGGCGAGGCGCGTATAGCCAAAGGCAAGCGCCTCGTTCTCCAGTTGTTCAATACGCGCATAGTCCGTCAGTGACAGCGTGGAAAACCCCTTCAGGCGCAGCCGTTTTGCGCGAACGGGGTCGGCGCGCAGCGCGTTATCCAGTGCACTTCGAAGCGCCTCGACGGTAGATGCGTCAACGTCGCTGCTGGCGACCAGCGGTAGCCCCGGCGACGCCTGCGTCCACGCAACCTCGCGCACCGACTGTGCGAGTTGAGGTAACCCGTCCCGCACGAACGCCATCGTCACACAATCGATCGCCGCGATATCCGCCCGGTTTCCGGCGATTGCCGTGAGTGAGCCGATATGCGAACCGGTAACAACCGCTTCGCTAAAGAACGAACCATCGCGTGAAAGCGGCGCGATCACATGTCGCAGTGCATTCATTCCGCTATTTGAGTGGAGCTGGTTGAATGCGACCCGCAGGCCGCGCGACGTTTCAAGCGAATGAACGGGTCCATCGGCACGCGTCATGATCACACTCGAATAGTTCGGACCGGCACAACCCGGCGCATCGAATTCCGGTGTCGCGACCAGTTGCACGTGTTCGTGCAGCCCGTGCATCAACGGGTAACCGCAGGTCTGCGAAATCAGGAGATCCGCGCGGCGCCAGAATGTGTGCAGCGGCTCGTCCGCTTCGACGATATGTGTCAGCGGCGCCGTGTCGCGCAGAACGTCGGCGAGAAACGCACGCCAGTCCGCAGCGAGGGCGGGCGTCACGTTGTACATCGGAAGCGAGGCGATCCAGTTCATGCCGCCGATTCTGGCATATCGGCCGGGTCGCCGCCGTGGCGCCTTGCGCGCCCGAGGCGGTTGACGTCTTTCGCTCTCATGACTCAACGTGGCATCAAACCGCTAACCCGAACCTCGGGCAACTGAAGGTCACGTCCTCGCTCGTCCGCCGTTTCCGGTATCGGGACTAACCCTGGAAGCGAACTTTTTCAGCCCCGACTGCTTGTGCCCGAAGTGGACAAAGAGATATTGTAAGAATCAAATGTACATAATGCGTCGCGAAAAACATTTTACCGGTGTCCGACTGGTTTGACCGTTCAGGGATGACCATAGGCAAAAATGGAGGAGATGAGAGCATGTACGCCATCCTGACTGGAATAAAAGCGGCAATAGACGCCCTGGGTCCAACAGTGCTAATGCCCATCGTGATCTTCCTCATTGCGGTCGTCCTGGGCGCCAGGCTGGGCAAAGCTTTCCGCGCGGCCGTTACCATTGGTGTGGCTTTCATCGGTATCAATCTGGTGCTTGGTCTGATGTTCACGTCCATTGGCCAGGTAGCACAAGCTATCGTGACTAATACCGGCATCAAGCGAGACATCATTGATGTGGGCTGGCCTTCGGCGGCTGCGATCGCTTTTGGTTCTTCAGTTGGACTGTGGGTCATTCCGGTCGGTATTCTGGTGAATATAGTCTTCCTGCTGATGCGCTGGACACGCACGCTGAACGTGGACGTGTGGAATTTCTGGCATTTCGCCTTCGTCGGTTCACTTGTCGTTGCGGCAACCGACAATCTTGCCTATGGCATTGCCGTCGCAGCGATCGTCGCGGCGCTTTCGCTGCTTTTCGCGGACTGGTCGGCCCGCGCGGTGCAGCAGTTTTATGGCGTGCCGGGCATTTCCGTCCCGCACCTCGCTTCGGCGCAGATCCTGCCCATTGCGATTGTGCTGAACTGGATCATGGATCGCATTCCAGGCGTCAAAAAAATTAACATCAGTACCGAAACCATCGAGCGTCGCTTTGGCGTGTTCGGGGAGCCGGTCGTACTCGGCCTTGTCCTCGGGCTCGTGCTCGGGCTTATCGCCTTCTACAACGCGGGCAAACTGGAAGTCGTACTCGCCAAGGTACTCAGCACGGGCATCACGCTCGCCGCGGTCATGCTGCTCCTGCCGCGAATGGTGAAAATCCTGATGGAAGGTCTCCTGCCGGTTTCCGATGCAGCACAGGCGTTCGTTCGCAAGCGCACGGGGGATCGTGAATTGCTCGTCGGGCTCGATTCGGCAATTCTGATTGGCCATCCTGCGGCCATTTCATCGTCACTGATTCTGGTGCCGATCGCCATCGTCCTGTCGATCATCCTGCCCGGCAACCACGTGATCCTGTTTGCTGATCTCGCGGTGATTCCCTTTATCGTCGCATTGACTGCACCGCTCCTGAAGGGCAATGTTTTTCGCATGGTTGTGGTCGGCACGGTGACACTTGCCATCGGTTTCTATGTCGCGAATGCGCTGGCGCCGCTCTTTACACATGCAGCCGTGGCGTCGGGTTTCAAACTGCCGGCTGGCGCCTTGCAGATCACTTCGGTGGTCGATGGGTTCCTGTGGGTACCTTATGTTGTTATCAAGGCCGTCCAATGGCTCGGCGCTGGCGGTATTGTTCTGCTTGCTCTGGTCGTTGCCGCTCTGTTCTGGCTATACCGACGTAATACGGCTGGCTGGGAACGGGCTGCAGGCGCTGAGGACGAACAGCTGGAACAGGTTGATGAGCAGTCGGAGCAGACTGCTGCGTGATTGCCGGTCGTACTGTCGCGGGTATTGATGCTGGAATCGGCATCCTGCGAGGATGATTCAAGGAGCGTACGGTGGTAAATAGTCTGATGGCGGTTCTCGAACCGGAAGCGATAGTGCTTCAGAGCGAGGCGAAGACAAACGAAGAGATCATCCTGATACTCGCTCGGGAACTCGAACGACTTGGCTATGTGAAGCCGGGTTTTGCCAATGCCGTGATAGAGCGCGAACGGTCGTTGCCAACCGGGCTAAAAATGGAAGGCGAGGGCAATGTCGCTGTTCCGCATACCGACCCCTGTCATGTCCTTAAGGCCGGGGTCGCGATGGCGACGCTAAAAAATCCTGTTGCATTCGCCAATATGGAGGATCCCGAGGAGAGCGTTAGCGTTGATGTTGTTTTTCTGCTTGCTATTAACGACAAAGACAAGCAGATCGAGACCTTGCAGACGATTATCGCAACTATTCAGGACGCGTCGGCGATAAGGGCTTTGAAGTGTGCCAGGACGCTGGAAGAAGTCAAATCGGTGTTTGGACAATGGAGCGGAACGAAAATGGCCAGGATTAAAACGATTCTGTTTGCGTGCGGCACCGGTGTTGCGACGTCTACAGCAGTGAATGTGGCCGTGACGGAAGAAATGAAGAAGAGAGGATTAACCTTCAATGCCCAGCAGGCTAAAGCTACAGAGGTTCTCTCGCTTGCCGACAACGTCGATTTCATTGTGGCAACGACGCCAATCTCTGCTTCCGTGACGAAGCCAGTAATCAAGGGACTGGCCTTTCTCACTGGCATCGGCAAAGACAAGGTTCTCGACGAGATTGAGGCGGCGCTGCGAAAGTAGTGTGAAGGTGCTCCGCTTTCGACGACTTGCATCCGGGTTACGGGTCGCCCCAGGCGTGTTCTTATGAAAGACGGGTGGAAGCAGACGGATTCCTCTGGATGAAATCAGACAGATTGCCATGCACCGGATGCGCAACCGGTGCGAATGCATAAAGCTTTAACCATTCGCTGTAACCCTTTACCAGAAAGCCTCCTGAGCGTTCTATGTATTGCTGGCGGGACGTTTCATAGACTTCCCGGAGTGCGAACCAGGGCACATGTGGCAGGTCGTGATGTATCGCATGATAGTTATTGTTCAGAAAAAGAAGCCGCCAGAAGAACGCAGCCTCATTGATGACTGAGCGATGCTGACCGGAACCGGCGGTGCGATGTTCATGAAACGAGCGCACAGACCCGACAGACAGCGCCGCATAGCCGACACCGGCAATAAAAACCCATGCCGGCAGGCCGCACGCTACGTTCAGCCAGTACGTCAACGCAACGAGCGCGATGCAATGCATGAGCCACGTGGGTACATCGCTCAAGTCACCCCCAGCGATCCTGCGAATTGCTTCGCTCGCCGTCGTCGCGATTGAAAACGCAGGTCCGAATAACAGGCGCCCGATAAATGTGTTGCGGACCGTGAGCAGCGCGCGCATCAGGGCCCCCGTCCGTTGCCACGCTCGATGCGTAACAAAATAGCTTTCCGGATCGAGCGATGGATGCGTCAAATGCGAATCGGCGTGATGCTGAAGATGCAGGTCGCGATAGATGCCATACGGAAACCACACCGCAAGCGGCGCGAAGCCGAGCAGCCCGTTCAGCAGGCGTGAGCGTGTCGGATGACCGTGCATCAGTTCGTGTTGAAGGGGTATGTTACGAATAAAGGTGAATTCTCTTTATAATCAAGCGTATGGGTCGTGTTTTGATGGTGTTGAAACGCCCTGAAATAGGCAGAGCCGACCTAATGAAATCAGATACTTACGGTAGTGTTATGAACAGGCCGGAGAGAGGTAAACTGTGATGATTAACAGAGTACATCATGCCCAACTTCCACCCTCCCGAAACAGGCCGAGACTGCGCCGGTTGCGAGCATTTTGCCGGCGACATACCGGATACGTTCCACGCATACTGCGTGCGCGGCGATACGATACAGGTTCAGACTTTCCGGGAAAGGGGATGCGTGCATTGGGTTAGGGCGATTGGGATAGATGACGATGCGCCAGCGCCAAAGAGGGGCTGGGCTATAGACGCGCTACTTGCGTAGGCTGGGAGGAAGGGGATGATATTAATTCTGGAGCGAGACCACTTCGCTGCCATTCAGGCGCGTGTTCGCGAAGAGTTTCCCGAATTTGACGAGGGCGCAGTTCGGCACGCGTCCAACGAGATCGCGAACGAGATTCGGCGTGGCCATTTCGACGTCTACAACATCGATGTCAGCCATGGTCCGATGGACGACGATGGTTACTACGTCCACTTCGAAGTTGAGGCGAGCGGGATGACGGTTTGTGTTCGGGTAACGGTAGACTGACGCGCCGCGAGTAGCGGGCTGATTGATGCGCGAAAGCGCGGGAGGCGGGATGTGCGAAGAACCAACCAACGACTGGATGCTGCCTGAGTTCATGCAGAAGATCAGGCAAAAAACCTTGGAGCGCTGGGCGGCAGAGGATGCATCGCCGCCCGAACACTTCGAGTTTGTCCGACGCGCGAGCCTATATTTCAAGTTTGATAGTTTCGCGTGGGATGGCGACATGGGCTACTACGTCGAGACATGGGAATCGGTTCGGGAGCGATTCGAAGCACGATGCGCTCTGCACGGTATCAGCGTGGAGAAGTATTTCGCCAGTCACGCAAAAAACAGTGAGTCGGTCCGAAACCACGTACGCGATGCTGTGCGAGCTAACTCATAGGAGGCGGGATGACAGAATCCGAATACCGCAAGAAGGTCCGTGCCGCGTTGCTTGAGGGGCTGCTGGACTTCGAGGGAGCCGTCTGCAATGAAGAAACTATGCGGGCGATGCAAGAGAGGGTGGTCGAATGCTCGCCGCCACGCGATCCGATTCAATGGATCGAATCGGCCAAGATCGAGAACGGCACAATGAATATCAAGTTGACACAGGAAGCGAAGGAGTTGCTGAGTGCGCAGGGATGGAAGGAGGTAGGCCGATGAAAATCCGCCACTTCAAACGACGCGCGCGCCGACCCGATTTCAGGCTTACTCGGTTCCGAGATATGACTCTCGTCGAGGTCAAGAGCCATGCCGCAGTGGCTCGATTCTTCGGCGAGACGACGCCAGAGGATGATGAGCGAGCGGCGCGGTTCTTTGGAATGGGCTAGCCGGTGATTGCCTTCATGTCTGCCATGAGGCCGTCCCAGTTCAGCCCGGGCGGCGAGATACCAGAGTTGGCTACCCAATCACCAGCGACTATTCCGTAGGCCTCATCGACGTATTCCTGCATGAAGGCGTTTGTGATCTTCAGCGTCTTGCCCCATGTCACGCAAGTAAAGGTAGCCTCGTCATAGGCTACCAGACACACGGAATGTCCACCCCATGTATTGGGGCCGGCGATTTCGGCTGATGCACCGGGCACGGTATCCCACATCGAATCTTGAGTTTGAGCGGTCAGCGGAAGCGCCACGCCGATGTATGCGCCGCCGAGATACTGGATGCTCAATTTCAATTCATTCAGATTCCTGGGGTTGAGCGTTGTGAAGGCAAACTTGTCATTGCCAACGCACGTTGGAAGACCATTCTTCACCAGATATTTGAGGACGGTTGTTTCAACCGCGCCTTCATCGACTTTGGGGAAACCACTGGTTGCGGCGTATAGCGCGAGCGTGGCCTCATCAGTCGGCTGATAGTCGAATCCAGTATTCGCCAGCCAGAGAATTTCCAGGTGCTCGATAGCGGCAGCCGTGCAGCAGCCGTACTTATCGTTCGCGCACATGCCCCATGCCTTGACGGGCTTGGTCCAGTCCACCGCCAGCGCGGGCTGCATCATCCGCATGTGCTTCGACAGATGCGGGACGCGTGGATCGTGCTGCGGGGCGAGTTTGCCGAGTTTGAAATTGTGCATCTCAGTTACTCCAATGCGATGCGCCAAACACGCGCACCCCGTAGAACATGAGAGCCGCGCGCCATGCGGGCACCCCGGAAACGAGCGATGCCTCGCGAAGCACGGCATCCGCGATATTCCGCGGCACCCAATGAAACGAGTACAGCGCGTCGTGGACAGTGCTTGCGGCGTGCGCAGAATCGGCGGTCAGCAGAAAGGCGACGGGCGTTCTTGGCACTGAGCTAAAATCAGTCTCGAACCCCGCTGGCACCGTGAACGTCTGTTTCGCCACGTCAGACTGATAGATCAGCGGGGCGGTCAGCCGCCACGTGCCGCGCCCGCTGTTCGTGGAGTCGCTGACGAGATCGACCTGCAGCTCCGTGAGAAACGCACTCATTGCGCTGGCATGACAGACATTTTCGCCGCGAGCACTACCGAATCCGCAGGTGCGCCAGATGCAGCCACAGCCTGAGCGGTCGAAAGCGCGTTCTCATACAGCCCGACCATGCCGACGACCAGTTCAGCAGCAGCGAAGCCAGCCTGAATCGCGGTCTGCGTTTGCAGGGGCATCGGCACTGTAGCGGCAATCGCGGCGACAGCGGGGATGCCCTGGCTGATCAGGTCTTGAACGTTCGTCGCCGTCACCGTCGCACCTTCGGCGCAAACCGCATTCACGACCGGCTGATATTTCGTCAGGATCGTGTTGCCAGTCTGGATTGCCGGGAGCGTGGGGTAGAGCACGGCGAACGCGTTGTAATTGCTGATCGCGATTTTGGTCGGAGGGCAAAGTGCGTTGGCGAGTTGTGCAGGAGAGAGCGTCGGAGCATTCGCGCAGCCGGCAAAAATCGCGAGCAGGGCGATACCTGCCATGAGGCATAGCTTTTTCATTTCGAGGTTCCTGAAGAGTTGCCGCAGATGCGGCGAGGGATTACTGAGGTGCGGCGGGTGCGGCAGGAGTGACAGTCGATGATTTGCTAACGCTGATCGGCATGTTCTTCAGACCGCCGTATCCCGTGATCGCTGCGATCAAACCCATGATCGTGTATTGCAGCGTCGGGTCTTGAATATGCAGGACGTCCATCAACAGCCACATCAACAGCAGCCCCGCGACGCTGAGTTCTTTCGAGTACGTGCCCATGTGTAAATGCTCCAGAGAGGTTGAAAGCCCCGAGGTCTAACCGGCTTGTGCCGTTTTATTTGGGTGCGGAAATAAAAACCCCGCGCGAGGCGGGGTTTGGTAAAAGCGTCGGCGATTCAACTGAACTGGTTTCGGCCTAATTCAAATGGCGTAAGAAACGCCTTTTCGACAGGCCAACCTAAATTGACGATTCTGTTTCTAAGGCTGTAGTACTTGACACCAAGTTCGCGCGCCCAATCCGATATAGATTGTGTGCGCCCTTGGTATTCAATGAACGGAGTGTTTCTCCGATTGTTGCTCTGCTCTAAATCTGTGGCCCATCGGCAGTTTTCTGGCTCATAATTTCCGTTGACGTCCGGGTAACGGTCCAAAGAGTGATCGGCAGATGGGCGCGACCCCATGTCAGCAAAAAAATTTTCGAAATCCTGCCATCGATCACAAACTTTTATACCTCTGCCACCATAGTGTCGATAGAACTCGACCTTTGGATTCTCGCAGCGCTTTCGCATTTCCTGCCATGTCTTGTACTCCGCCGAGACCATTCCCTTGCGTGCTTGACCGTGTATAGTCGACCGCTCCCGAGATACCGCATCGCGGTGACAACCACACGAAACAACTCGGCCGTCCACAACCGCATACAATGGTTGATTCGTCGATCTACCGCATGAGCAAGTGCAATCGACCATCCGGTGCTGTCCATCATACCGGCTATCATCCAAGACGGTGAGTCGGCCGAACGTCTTACCAACGAGATTTTGATATTTCTCGCGAACACGGTTGCAGCCGCATGACTTTGACTGGGCGTTCCTAAGATTCGAACAGGTAATTTCTTTGACGTTGCCGCAGTCGCAGCAACACACGACTGAGGTGTGGCCGCGCATCATTCCGTATGGGCCGATGACTTCGAGCTTTCCGAAGCGGGTTCCGAGCGGTATGGTAATCTTTGGTCTACCCATCTTTGCTTCTCCGGTAAGTGAGGGCGGCTAGGGCTGCATTGGTGTTGACGCACCTTTGCGGCCCGCTTATTTTATCAGCTATTTCGGACTGGAAACGATCTCGTCCGGCGTAAAAATGAAGTCATCTCGCTTGTTGCGGGCCATGATAAAAATCGGATAAGGCAACATGTGGATTCCGTGATCCTTGGCGCGGTGGTGCTTTTCGCACAAAACCATCATGTTGTATTCGGAATCAATAAAATCTGACGCATCCTTGAACGTTGTCCAATCGAAGTTCGGATGCAGGGTGCGCATCTTGTCCCATGAAATTCCGTCGCTGTCGGCCCATTCGGCATGAAAATGGTGAACCTCCCGGTTTTCCTTGCTCCCACAGACCCAGCATGGCGTATCCAGAATCGCGACCAAATGATGCTTGGTTTTGCGAAACAGGGCAGACTCAGTGCGCGGCGGATGATTTGGATAGAAGATATCCATCTCGATCACTTCGTGTTGCCGATGCTCGTGGACAACCCTCAGAGTGTCTTTCAGTTCGTGCGTGTCTTCGACGGGCATAAAAAAACCGCCCGGAGGCGGTTCCTGTGAAGTGGTGGAAAGTTACTGCGGAGCCATCGGAAGAACGGCTTTCAAAACGGGCGAAAGCGCTGAATTGGTTGTCTGCACCAATACGGCAATGAGATATTGAGAACTGAACGAGCCGATTGTTGCTTCGGCCTGTACCGCGCATCCGGCCGCTATCGTTACCCCATTCACCGTGATCGGTTCACTGTTCACGATGACATTTGAAAGCACCAAAGAGGCGGGGTTGTCGGTGCCTATCTGCGTGGTTATGTCTGGCATACCAGCGCTTGTAATCGTCGCTCCATTGAGAGCCAGCGTGCCATCAAATGTGATGACCACCGATTCCCTCGGATCCTTCTGCGACATTACTGGAATCGTGTTGAGCATCGGATTGCACCTGACATAGAAGGAGCGGGACGGCATGGGGGCATAGAAAGGCCGGGACGGGGCTCGCACATAAAATGACCGATATGGAAATCTGGCGTAGAACGCTGGATCGACGGGATAACTTGCCGCTCCGATTGTTGCGGTGATGCTTGACGATAATCCGCCCAGCGTTGCCGAGATAACCACCGGTGAAGCGGCAATATCCTGGACGGAGATGCTTGACGAAAACGGGCCGAGCGTCGAAATGCCGGCCGCCGTGGAGCGCTGTGTGACAGCACCGGACGACAGAAGTGCGAGCGAGCTCGATACTGCTGAATGATTCGTCTGTGTTGCAGAACTGCTTGACGCAAGCGCACCCAATGCCGATGACGCGACAGATGACTGGATTCGCGTTGCCGAGATAGCCGATGACAGCGCACCGAGTGCCGAAGTCACAGCAACGGACGCTTTCTGCGTAACCTGCGCGCTCGATGCCAATCCGCCAAGCGTCGATGAAACAATCGCCTCACCCGAGCCCATTCCGGTCGCGGTAACGCTGGACGAAAGAGGCCCGAGCATTCCCGATCCAGAAGCTGTTCGGGACTGTGTTGCGCTCGCTGACGACGACAAAGACAGCGAACTTGCGCCAACGGCAGACCTGGCCTGTGTCGCGATACCCGATGAAGACAGTCCACCAAGCGATGACAGCGCAACGGCAGCAATGGCAAGCGTGACGGTTGCCTGAGTGGCAAAACCGCCAAGGGTGCTGGCCGCGCTGGCTGAATTGCCCAGCGTTGCCGCGATGGGCGACGAAAGCGAGCCGAGGATTGAGGCGATGACCGCAGTATTGGATGCAACTACAGGCGTGTAGGTGATGCGGATTTGACCGCCGCCCGAATTTCCCCCTGCGCTGTTGCCATCATTGGCGCTAGAGCCTCCACCGCCGCCGTTAGGAAAACCTCCTGCCCCACCTGTACCGCTACCTGCTCCGGAGCCTCCACCGCCCCCATTTACGTTCGCCGCACCCGCATTGCCGACAGCATCAGGACCTGGGGCCGTGCCACCTGCACCGCCAGAACCAGCATCGCCCGCACCACCCGCACCTGGGTTGCCACCGGTCGAACCAGCTACGCCAGCGGCCCCGGCACCATCCGGACCCGGAGAACCCGCACCACCGCCAGTGCCATGTCCAGACCCGGCATTACCGGCGCCGGCCGATCCGGGAAGTTTGGTAGAGCCGGTTGCTCCGGTCGTCGTGGCTCCCGCGCCTCCAGCAGTGGTCGATCCACCGCTGCCCAGACCGCCGAACCCGCCATTCGCGCTGACCGGGCTTGCGGCTTGAGTAGTCGCGCCAAACCATGTGGGCGAACCGTTCCCGCCAGCATTGTGCGTACCGAGCGCACCACCCGTAGCGGGAGCGCCAATGCTGTACGGTACGAGTGTTCCCGGCGTACCGACACTGACATTGATTTCAGCGGAATAGCCGCCTGTACCTCCGCTTCCTGAACCACAGGGATCGGAGAAAAGCGCAGCACCGCCCGCACCCGCTGACGGCCAGACTTCGACCTTATCGACGGTCGTCGGGCAATCACCAGGTACAGGCCACGTGCCGGTTCCCGATGTTGTGAGAACGACGACCTTTTGCGTCATGGGATCAGACCGCCGGCATCTTCATGGTCTGCGAGATCGAGATGGGGACCGCAATCTGGATGATCGGGTTCGAGATCAGCACGTCGAAGGTCTGACCCGCGCCCTGGTAGGTCCAGACTGCCGTACCATCGGTGAATGTCGTGGTGCCAGAAGGAGCGGTCGTGCTCGATGTCCCTGCGGTCGTGCATTTGTACGAATTGCCGCTCGATGTGCAGTACTGGCCCAGCACAACAGCTTGCGAAGCGATCCATGCGGAGCCGACCGTGAAATCGGCTTCAGCCGTCGTGCCATCCGATTTATAGCCACGCGCGAACGTGCATGAGCCCCCAGCCACAGGCGTATAGGAGCCAGCCGTGAAGCTCGCTGTCGCGACCATGTTCGGGCTGCTGTACGACGGGGAGCCATAGGCAGTCGCCGAATAAGTGCCCGTGCAGAGGGTGGTATTGCCACTCAACGCCGTTTCGGGGCTCACCGGCATCGTGCCCGTCAGGAAAACGAGCGAGCCATTGTTATAAAGCGCGCAGTAGGCCGCGAGCGCGACGCCGACGCCGGATTGACTGGGGTTCATTCATGCTCCAGAAATGAAAAAACCGCCTCGCGGGCGGTTTGAAGGTGAGGGTGTTCGGGATTACGGGGGCGTCAGAAACAGCGCCTTTTCAGCGGCCCGACGTCGCACGAGACCGGGCAAAACGTGGCCGCCACCCTGGGTCCATCTGTCGAACTGAGCGGCAGCTCCCGTCATATCGCCAGCGTTAATCAGGCGAAGCAACGTGGACGAGCGGAAATTTCCAGCGCCCACGTTGAAAACGAAATCGGCCAGAGCATCCAGTTCGTTCTGATTCAGATACACATGCACGAGCGAGTTCACGACGAGGCCGGCGCGCGCCAGATCAGCGTTTAGCCACGCATCGGCTTGAGCTTGTGTGATCGTCATGTTCGGATGCACTTCAGGTCCGCAATGGCCCCATCCGCATGTCCATGGCGCGCCACCCGTTCCCGGATCGGGATACGAATGCAATACGCATCCCTCCATGCTCTTTGTGAGTGCGATGCCGGTTGGAGAGACGTACATGGCCATTCCTTTGCACTACAGAACCGCCAGAATCAACTTGATCGCCGCCGTCATCCAGTCGGGGAGCGTGTCGTGATGCACGATCCGAATCAGCGTCCACAACCCGGCCAGC
This sequence comes from Paraburkholderia gardini, assembly GCF_907164545.1. Lineage (NCBI taxonomy): Bacteria > Pseudomonadati > Pseudomonadota > Betaproteobacteria > Burkholderiales > Burkholderiaceae > Paraburkholderia > Paraburkholderia gardini. Next base: position 33,181 of record NZ_CAJQZB010000003.1, read on the forward strand.
GGCAATACAACCGGGATAAACACCTGTCGCAGCAGGAATCGCCATGCCGCCGCGAGCCGGCACATGAGCCGCGCGCCGGCCGCCACATCGCCGAGGATCGACCGGATAAACGCCGTGTCTGCGGCAACCGCTTTGGTTAGCTCCGTGTTCTCTTCTATTGCCGCCCCCTGGGCGTTAAAGCGCTCGACTACAGCGCGCCGGAAGTCCTGTTCAGGCATGTCGATCATGTCTTTGGCGTCCACTGGATCCCCGGAAAAAGAAATGCCCTCCGGAGAGGGCTTTGATAATTTTGATGCTTGACTAACGTACCCATTGGGTACTATTCTTGAATCACTGAGCCGCGCATGCCGTGTGGTTCGACACTCCGAAAGGAACGACCGATGAAAGCCTTTTTTCGTGCGCTTTTTCGCGCCAGGAATCCCCATGCACTACAAACCCCCGACTCCGGACGATCTGGAACGCCTGCGGACCCGCCTCGGGAAGAGCAGCGGCGGGATGGCCGAATTGTTCGGCGTTGCCAACGGGCGCCAGTTTCGCCGCTATCTGTCAGCGAACGAGAACAACAAGCGGGACGTCAGCGCGTACATGCTCTTCTTCGCCATGGCAAGGCTCGAATTGAGCGCCGAGGCTATCGAACGAATCCTCGCTCGCATGCGCCAGGCAGGAGCCAAGATCGATCTGTCGGCGGAAGGTGGCGAGTCGGAGCCATCGCGGGGTTAACCGCGTGTCTCACCGCATGCGGTGGCAATAATCCCGTCGTAGTCCCCGCCAGCCACGCTCAGACCGTCGCACCGGTCCCGGTCAAGGCATCCGCACCTGTTGCTGCGTCCATTCCTGCCAAGAGTGCTTCTGCGCCTCTGGCAACGTCGGCACCAAGCCAATCATCAACACCGGTTGTCGAGGTCGCTATCTATGGCGACGATCAGACATTCGGCGACGTCATCAACCAGTACGGCGTGTTGACGCTGACTTCGCCGAACGCGCCCACAAATCTTCAGACACTTTTGCAGACCGAGTTCAACGATTCGGGCGTGACGGTCGTGAATTCGTCATCAGGTGGCACATCGTCATCGTTGCAAAACGAGATGGCTGGCGTGGATGGAATGGGCCAGGGCGAGCCCGCGCGAATGACCGCATCAGGCGCGAAGATCGTCATCCAGGCTCATTCAATCAACGATTTCTATGACAGTGAATCGGTCGAGCAGTATCAATCGGACCTTGTTCAGTGGGTCGAAGATGCTCAACAGGCCGGGCTTCGGGCAGTTTTGCAGGAACCCGCACCGGTTTGTGATTCAAGCAATCCGATCCAGCCGGAATACGTCACCGCGATTGATAGCGTCGGCCAGCAACTCAATGTGCCGGTGATCCCGCTCTACAACTATGTGCAGTCACTGCCGGGCTGGCAGGCGCACATGCAGAACTGCGAGATTCCGGACGCCTATCTGGATCAGATGGAAGCGGAGCAAGCGCAAGCGATCATTGCGCCGATTGTCAAAACAATCATCGGGGGCCAATCATGAAAACCATTCAATCCTGCCGCGTGCGTCATGGCGCTCGCACTGCGTGCCCGGTCCGCGTGGATCACAAGCCGAACCGGGCGTGGCGCACCGCTGCGATAGCAGCGGCGCTCGGCTGTGCGACAGTAGCCGCGCACGCCGAGAGCTTTTTCCAGCTTGAAGCCGGCGTCGGCGGCTCGGGTTACAGTCGCGGCGCCGACGGCTTCTGGTATCAGGACGGATTCGAGCACAAGCTGCAACTGACCGCGCCCGCGTTCGAAGTCGGAATTACCGGCGATCTGTATCAGGCATCGCATTGGGGCCTGTCATATCACGTTGACTGGGCATGGCTCGGCACGATTCATACGCAAGCCATGGCGGTGCCGAACGACTACAACTACAACGTCGTCACCAAGGGCTGTAACGGGCCGTGCTTGCCGCTGGCAAACTACGCCGGTAGCGGGCACGAACAGGGTTTCATCCTGACCCTGGACCCTCACTACGACATCGGCGGCTGGCGCTTCGGCGTCGCGGCCGGCCCATTCATCCATCATGCGACGTGGGCCGAAGACGTCACACACATCGTCTATGCCCCGGGCGATCCAGCAATCAACCTGCACATGGCAAGCACAGATGGCTGGCGCATCGGAGCGGTAATCGGTGCATCTGTGGAATACAAACGCTTCAGTATTGCGTACCAGCACTTTATAACTCACGCCAGCTATGGCAATACTGCGCCCCCTATCTGGCATTCAGTTGATCTGTTGATCGCGCGATACCGGTTTTAAGGACCTGGTGCTGAATAGGATAAAATGCCGCGCGGATCGCAATCGAGCTCACCCGCGGCAGTCAGTTAAGATGCTTCTTGCCGAAAATTTTGAACGAAATCAAGGTTAAACATGAACAACGGATTTGCTGCGGAGCTATTCACGTCGCCCCTGGTAGATTTAGGTGATCACGAAGACCAGCGGTTTGCGAAGGTTCTTACGCCGGCGCCCGAGGTCGGAGCAAAGCGTGAGGGAGTCAGCGCTACCTTCCTTGAGAATGCGGAAGAGTATTACAAGAAACACGAATTTTTCGATTACTGGCGAGAAGCGCTCAAAAATGCTCTATTGCTCGCCGGCGTCAAAGATGCGTCGACAATCGTTGAATACGGATGCGGCTTCGGCAATTCCACACTTCCGCTCCTCGATATATTTCCGAACGCCAAGATCATTTCGATGGATATCAGCCCGAACCTGCTGACGATCCTGCAGCGCCTACTCGTGGCGCGTGGCCTGGATGGCCGTTGCACGCCAATCGCGCTTGATGTCCACAAGCCGTACATTCGCGAAGGGGTTGCCGACGTGGTGGTGGGCTCGGCAATCTTGCATCATCTGGTTGAGCCGGGCAAATGTGTGGGCGCCGCTATGCGCGTCCTGAAACCAGGTGGCAGCGCGATTTTCTTCGAACCTTTTGAGGCAGGTCACGCGATGCTCAGGATCGCTATTCGAGAGATGTGTGCCGCCGCTGCGATTCGAGAGTTTTCATCACCGGCACTGACTTGGCTAGCCGAGATTTCTGCAGAATGGATGCTCCAGATCAAGCGCGATCAGTTGCCAAACTGGAAGAGTCTCGATGACAAATGGCTGTTTCCCCGGTCGGTGTTGCAGAACATTGCTGATGATGTTGGCGCCGAACTCATTATCAAGCCCCTTCGCAACAACCGTGCGTCAGATCGCCCCTTCGCCAAACACCTCAGGTACTTCCTGGAATCATGGAAGAGCATCGATCCCGAAGACACGAAGATGATGCCGGATTGGGCTTGGGAGATTGTGGCGCGTTATGACGATGAATTCTTTTCCAGTGGCCTCAAGGAAGACCTGATGTTCGAAGGAACCGTCGTTTTCCGCAAGCGCTAAGCGATTAGCTCTGCTCGCCATGCTGTACAGGCAGGCTTCGCTTTCCTAAAACTCGACCGTGATTGAGCGCATCGATGACGCGTCGATGGTGCAACATCGCCATTGCTGTAAAATCCGCCATCCTCAAAACGGCAGATACGAAGATGTCAAACGAAAATCCGCGTCACTGGTTTCCTGCTCTGGATGGCCTGCGCGCGGTCGCTGCATTCGCCGTTCTGATAGATCACCTGTATCCTCCCTCAAGCATCATTCAGCGCTGGTTTCATTTTGGCCGTTTCGGCGTCGATATATTCTTCGTTCTCAGCGGGTTCCTGATCGTCGGAAATCTGTTGAAAATGAAGGCCAACGCAAATGATCGACCATCGGCGCTATTGTTCCTCCAGTTCTATGCGAAACGCGCGTTGCGCATCTTCCCAATCTATTATGCTGTGATTTTCGCCCTGCTTATCGCGGGGATCGCTCCAACGCCGGAACGCCTCGGATGGCTTCTGACCTATACGAGCAACATCGGATCCGCTTTCCATATCACCTACGGCAATCTGGAACATTTCTGGACGCTGTGCGTGGAAGAGCAGTTCTACATCATCGTTCCGACGCTCGTTCTCATTATGACAATTCATAGCTCGCTGCGAGCTCTCGTCTTGTTCTGCGCGATGGGAACAGCAGTAAAGGTCGCGATCGGCTTTGCCACTCACGACTGGGCACTTTCAACGCGCTTTGTATTCGAAAATCTCGAAGGTCTCACCTACGGCGCATGCCTGGCGTATGCGTGGACATATCACCATCACTTTGAACGATTCAGGAAGATCGCCCTCCTCGCGATAATCCCAGCGGCAATTGCGCTCGCATACCTTCAATACATGCGCACTGTGATGGGCGCTCCGGTCTACAACAATCCGGTCTATATCGGTGCCATAGATCTAACGATGACTTTGACCTTTGGACCGCTCGTCATACTGTGTATCGCTTCGGACGAACTGCCCATTCTGAGATTGTTAAAGCTCGTGCCTCTGCGCTACCTTGGCCGCATCAGTTACGGAACATACATCTACCACTATGCACTCATACCGTTTTATCCGCGCATTTTCGGTGCGATTGGTCTTTCGCCGTCTAACCCGTGGGAATCGAAGATCGGATTCTGTATGGCGGTGTTCATAACCTACGCACTTTCCGCCCTTTCATGGCATCTCTTCGAAGCGCCCATCCTTAGCCTAAAGCGCATCTGCACATTTTCCTTTCAGCGGCCAGCGAGCGCTCCCGAAGAATGCCGATAGTTTAGGTGGTGGCTATCACGCCAGCATTTATTGCGGCGCTGCAGCGAATGTCCATGCACCGTTTTCCTCGGAAGCAGTCCAGTTTGGCTGAGGTAGTGGCACGATGTTTGTCACATCGATGAGCGAAGCCACAAAAAACGGAACGAAGCGATCAGCAATGGGAATCTCGTTTCCTTCACTATTCATCATCGGTTCGATAATCTCAGCAACGATGCCGTCCTGAATTCTCGCGTACAGAGTCATCTGCGTTCCTTATGCGACGGCAGCAGCGGTGCCGTACTGGAAAATAATGAGAAGGCCAGCGCCACCAAGGCCGCCGCCAGAACTCGAACCGCCCCCAGCCCCGCCGCCCCCCGGTGAAATGCCTGCACTACCCGTGGTCGAGTGACCCAAGCCGCCCGAGGCTCCAAATGACGCGCCGCCCTGGCCTCCTGCGATACTACTGCCCGCGCCCGCGCCGCTATTCCCGGCGACATTCAGATAGCCACCTGTTGCGCCACCTCCGGAGCCGCCCGTCCCACTGCCCGAACTGTTCCCGAATGTACCGCCTGCACCACCGGTCACAGTCACCGACGAACCATAGGAAGAACTGCCACCCGCAGTACCGGAAGTCGTCGTTGTACCTGCCGTCCCTGAAGTACCAATCGTGCAAGCCACTGGCGCAGTGTAGGGCAGTACGAATTCGCTATACCCACCACCACCGCCACCGGCCCCGCCATTCACAGTTGAGTTCGTACCGCCGCCACCACCACCACCCGACCACAGACGGCCCCATACTTCGGTGGTTCCTGGAACACCCGTGAAAATGGCCGTTGCAGACAAAACCTGAACTCCAAGGAATCGTCCCGTCGCCTGCCCCAACTGCACCGCATGCTGGCTTGCGGTGGCGGGAGGGATGTTCTCTGGCAATTGCGTGATGTTCGTGCCGTCGCCCGTGATCTTCGTGGGCGATGCATCCTGCGGAATGGCGATGCCCGTGCCGGCCGACGTCTTGCATGTGACCGTGAACGCGCCCGTCGTGTTGTTGACGATCGTCCATTCGCGCGTCCAAGTCGGGAAGATAATCTGAACGTTGCCCGTCAGCGTGCCAGCCAACGTGATGCGGTTCTTCGCCGCCTGGGCTGGTGTGAGCGTGACGTTCGCGTTCGTCAGGCCCGTAACGGCAGTTGTGCCATAGTTGTAGCCTGGAACCCAGTTCGTGCCGACTGTATCGGGATTGACCGTGTTGTTGTCGGCCGTGCTGATCCACTGGCCTGTGTAGTCCGCGCGAGAGATCACGGCTCCCTGCGGATATCCGTTGACGTTCGAGTCTGTCGCAAAAGCCGAGTTGTAGGCGTATGGGCCGCCACCTTGCGCCCAACGGGTCGACTGGGTAATCAGGTTCAGGATACCGTTCATATCCTGACCGGCGGGCGGAATGCCCCCAGCAGCCAGCGGCGTCATCGTGACCGGTGGGAAGCCGGTCGTCAGCGATGCCAGACCGGGCGTCGGCGATGCGGCTTCGGGGATGACGTTCTTAGATCCACTATCGGCGAACGGAAGCGGAACGAGGGTCGGTGAATCGCTAAGCTGCATTTGAAATCCCGGTAAAGAATGTGCCTTGCCCAAACGGAGCCGCGCTCGCTGTCCCAGCTTCAGCAAAGCCGAACACGTTCGGAACGGGGGCTTGAATCAGATAGGCACCCACAGCGGCCGGTCGCGGAACCGCGCCGGATTGAGTCATGATTGCGAGTTCAAATGGCTGTAGATAGAACTCAAAGGTGAAACTCATCTGCATGTTGCCGAGGTCGCCCACATAACAGCGGCCCCGTCCAGCGAAGAGGTTTTGCAGCAGTTGATTCAGACTCGGTGCCGTGCAGTTCGAAATATTCGCGAGCGCCTTGACGAGAATCAGCGTGCGATATGCATCGTCGGAAAGTGTGTAGGTTTCGGTGTCAGGTGTACCGGCATAGAACGGGGCTTGCCCCCACGGCTGAGGCCCAGTGGTCGCGGTAGGCGCTGTGTGCGCTTCATCAAAACCAAAATAGGTTGCTGCGCCCGTGATCGTCAATTGGCGCGAGACGTTGACGATCTTTCCCCAGTTGTCCAGTCCAAAGCCTTGCGCCGTCGTGACATCCCACACGAACGAATAGAACTGGTCGAAGTCCGTCGCTGGGTCCACGTACTCGTTCATGTTCGCAATGAGTTGAACGAGCGTTTTGCTGTTCGCATATTGCGAAATAATCGTCTGTTCGAAATCCACCATGGCTATACCAACGTCACAGTGATATTCGATGCATCGATCGTCGGCGCGTTATTGATCGGCACCGTATAACTTGCCAGCGTCGCCGTAGTAGGGCCAAGCAGCAGCGACAGGATCGAAACGGTCGGCCCGAGCGCGACAATGTTCCCGTAGTAGCGACTCGCGAAGATGGTCGATCCGATGCGTGCCCGCGTTCCTCCATCTGTTCCATTGAAGGAAGCGATGATTGCGGCCTGCACGAGAGCAACGATGTTCGATGGCAGACTCGGGTTGTTCGCGATTTCAACGGCGAACAGGATCGGTAGTGCGTCCGGCGTCTCCCATGTCACGACATAGGACGGATAGGGGAAGTCGTATCCTGATGTGTCAGTGACCGTGAAACTCGTATTGCCGTTGTAACTCGCTCCCAGTGATTTCTTGTTCCATATGGCCGTTGCAACATCGGACGCAGCACCCCCGACCACGGCAACGTAGATCGAGTGCGCACCCAGCGTCACACCGCCTACTGTCAGCGGAGAACCGGTCGTATTCTCGGTGGCATAGGCATCCAGCACGTCCGTGACGCTCAGGACGTTGGCGTAGATCGACTGAAGCGAATTGACCGCATTCAGCGCAACGGATTGCTTGCGACGAAACTCGAAATCCGCACGGCTTTCGACGTCGCTGCCGACCGTTCCATCGCCCGCATTGTTGATCGTGTCCCAGCCCGGAATAGACTGATAGATCTGGTTCAGTGAACCGGCAGGGCATGCAATCGGACCGTCAACGGTGCAGGCGAAATTCAGATCGATGCTGCCGCCAACCGGGATCGCTCCGGCTTCCGTACAGACGTACAGATTCCCATCAGATGCTTTGGCTGTTGCACCAACAGGAATAACCACGCCGGCCAGACCAATACAGGTTGCAACAACTGCCGTCGGCGTGGCGGGCTTGCGATCCAGAAAATAGATCTGACCAATCGCATCCTGCATCCGTCCTTCGGCGAAGTCCGGATTGACCTGATTCACATAGAGCGCGAATAGATCGTTTTTGTCGCCGATGATCGCTGTCGTGCTGGATGCAATCTGGCCTTGAGGCGTTTCGAGCGCGGGATTGACGCCGCCGCCAAATGCGGCATCGATATCAGCCTGGACGCCAGCCAGAATTGCAGATTCAGCAGGCAACACGAGCCCCGCGTCCGTGAACTGGACGCTCGGAACATTTGTCGTCATGGATTGCCTAGAAGGAGACGGTTTGCGTGGTGCCGCTGGAATCGGTGACTTGAACCTGACCGGTGATGGTCCGGTCATTGAAAGAGACGATCAGGCATTGCGCCGTGACGACTTCGGGGACTGTGAGCGCGGCCGCCTCAATTGCGGATCGGACAACGGGAAGTGGCGGCCACTGACCGAGAATGTCCATCCAATATGGAACTCCAGCCGTGGTGTCGTACCACAATTCACCTTTGAATAACTTCACGGCCGATGCTACGTCCTGCGCAATCGAGTACGGATCACTGGCGAGCGCCCAATTACCACTCGCATTCAGGACGGCATCCCAGGCCGTCCTGTCCAGCAACATCGTGTTCACAATGAATTGCCCATAGAAAAAGCCCACCAGAGTGGGCTTTGCGGAATTGCTGGATAATCAGTTCGGCGGGGTCGTGACTGCGGTAGCGCCTTGCGCCGTGTGCGTATGGTTGTGAACGCTCTTGCCTTGCGCCGTCAGGTCGTTGACGACTGTCACTGGTCCGTTCAGCGTGGCATCGCCTCCCTGCGGTCCTTCACCTTGCGTCATCTGGCCGTCCATCTCGATCGCGGGCGCAGAGTTCGTGATTCCGGTCCCCGCAGTGAGTCCAATATTTTCCGTAGCTTGCAGGATGATGTCCGGCGCCGACAGGCGGATTCGCGTCGGCGACACAATGTCGATTCCGCCCGACGAAAACGCGACATACTGAAGTGGAGTGCCATTCAGCATCCCGCCAAAATACAATCCATCCGCCCAGTCAAATGTGCGTCCTGAGCCGGGATTGGCCTGCACTTTCGAAGCCTTCACCGACGAGATATCTCGACTAGTGAACCCACACATGCCGATGTCGCCCACCTGCGGATCGAGAATGATTGCGTTCGTGCCGCCCTGGAGCCTGAAGTAGGGCAGGCCGTACACGACACCATGGGGCGTGGCATTCCCGGCACCGTCCACCTGATTCACAAGCGGCTGAACATCAACGAATCCGACTGGTGAGACTCCACCGTTGTTCGTTACAGCAATGATCTTTACCAGCGTGACCGTCTGGATTTGAGCGAGAATCTGATTGACCAGATAGGAGAGCGCCCCGTAGTCGCCGGCACCCGATGCGGGGTCCGCTGTTCCAACGTATCCAAACTGTGTCATGTCGGCGCCATCTTGTAGCACTCAATCTGGCTAAACCATGCCCCGCCAGGCGTTTCGCTTTCCAGATCATGAACGAGGCTGTAAATGTTCCACTCACCATTCGCGACGGTAGATGAACTGCCTACATTGATACGACCGCCCAATTGCAAATCGGGCTGATAGATCGATGCCACAACAATGTGGTCCCCGGAAACAACGGGATATCCGACCATACCGGTTCCGGGCGATATCGTTACTGGCTGACTGTCTCGCGTAGCAGTCTTCGGCCAGATAGCCAATATGCCTCGATCTACGGTGAAGTAGATGTTCGCGGCGCGCGCACAGGCTTTAGCCTGCTGATAGGCCGTCCCGCTGAAATAAGGATTGGAAAGTTGAACGTTCACGCCATTGTTTTCGAAGGCGAAGCCCATCGTCGCGGCGAGAGTCTGCATGATCGTTGCGACATCTGCCGGGCCGCGGTAACTGCTGGCATTCACCGGCTTGACCGCCTGAACCGCCGCAGCCAATGCAATGACGTTGAATGCGACTTCGGGCGCTCCGTTGTATTCGGCCGCGGCCGTCACAATCGTGCCCTGATACGCTGTCGACATAATCCCGCCGTCATCTCCGGCCGCGACGAGGACGCTATTATTTCGCCTCTCCTGCGTGACGGGACCGAGAATCGTTAGTTGATTCATCATGGTCTCCGTCATGCCGTAAAGGCGAAGCTGGAGTTGCCCCTGTGCATCCCCGTTGTATGTGACGATTCGGGCTTTCGCGCGCAATCCACTGAGCGTAACATCGGGGCCCTTCTCGTCGCCGAACGTGCCTTGACCCAGCGAAATCGTGACATCGATTCTGCGGCGAACGAATGTCATAGATCGGATGCTTCCAGATATAGCAATACGAACCGTGACCCGAGACCGGTATAAACCGGGTCGCTCGTGCCCTGCGTATCAGCGAATGCCAGATCGCCAATGAAGCCCAGATATGTTTCGCGCACAAGGCGTACGCGATCCAGGCAAATCGTTGCAGTGATAATCGGAGAATTGCTGACGTACAGGTCCAGATACATGCCCGTCGATTTTTGGTAGACGTTGATCTGGCAATTCTGGCCGCCCAGTACCGCGCTCAATGACTGACTCGGTGTTGCCTGCAAGGGAATGGTCAACATTACGCGAACCCTCCCAGAGGGCCGAATAGTACGGAAGGCTGGTATTGAGGAGTCTTCGCACTCACCTGTCCATCGCTGACCGCATCTGCTGCGCTGGGCGACTGGACCTGATCGGCAGGTAAAGCACTGGCAGAGCCGAATGCATAGGGAGCACCTGAACCCGTCGTCGCGCTCGCAGCGGAAAATTGTGCGACTGCCGAAATACGGATTTCGAGAAACCACAACTCGACCGTAATCATCGTTGCACCGTTCCTGGTTTCCCGGCGGTAGGCAACGTTTTCGACAGTGGCGTTCTGATAGGTGACTTCTGGCGTGACGACCATGAAAGTATCGGTCGACTTCAGCATCGCATCGCACTGTGCCAGAAAGAACGTGCGCGTCTGAAGATCGGCACCAATAGCCATGCGGATACGAACGTCGTAGGGTGTCTGAACCTTGTTATACGATTCAAACGCTCCCTGCTCCTGCGGATAATCCGACACCCGGGCGTTATTGCGGAAATCCATGCCTAGAAATGAATCAGGCTGAAGAACTTCATTCCCGTCCTGATCGAATACGCCCCAGACTGGCGCCGAAAATCCAAGCAGATTTGTCAGTGCCCCCAACGCTCCGACTTCCAATGCCTGCGGGGTCGGTACTGTCACGCTTCGCAACAACGCCGGCACTCCCGGTACAGCCGGAACATTCGGAAACTGGATATAAGGCACGTTAGGTCAGTCCGGTGTTTGCTTGCGCGACGAAATGGAACTGCTTGACGGCGTGCCCGAATTCCCGGGCGATACCCTGCGCGTCCGATGCCTGCGTATGAATACTGATCGGCCCGTTGACGTTGACTTCGCTAGACGAACTGCTATGCGATGCCACCGAGGACGATGAATTAGCCTTGACTGCAGCGGAAGCCATATTGGCGGCAGCTAACGGATTCGAATATTTGGCACCGTTTTCTTGCGCGTAAATCGCCTGTGCAATAGCGTCGATATGCGCACTCGTCAGCTTCTGATCCGAGCCAATGCCGAGCTTTTTCGAAACCTGGTTGATGTAACCATTCGTGTCGTTCTCGCTGGCTGGCGCGTACTTCGAAATGATCTTTCTGACCGTATCGTCGCCGCGCGCGACATAGTTTCTTAGTAGTGCCCTTTCGGCAGCCATCCCCATTTCCATCGAAGGGAATATTGCGAAACCACCACTATCCCTCCCGGTTGCACCGTGCTTGTAAGCGAAATCACCGTACCGGATGTTGCCGGGATTGTTGTTGCGAATGCCGCGTGGTGTACCTGACGTTTTCTTGCCGTTCCACCACTCACCTAACTTCCCGAAACTGCCCGGTGATGGTTGCCCGGTCTCCGGCGTAACAACACCCCCAGCCATTGCTTCGGCCACGTACTGATCGTGATTCGGCCCTGCTGGAATGGCTTTATCGAAGGAGGATTTCCGAGCCTGCTCAGCAACAGCACCCAGCGCAAGCAATGCACCTGGGCCGGATAGCGCGATGGATGCAAGACCACCACCAATACCGGTCAAGGCTCCCGCGAGACTCAGCAGCGGCGAAACCATGCCGAGGACTTTAATTGCAGCCAGCCCGATCAAAACGTTCTTCCATCCGCCGACGGCTTCGGCTGCTTTATTGGCCTCTTCGGCGAACTCATGTACGGCCTTCACCGCACCATTCACCCAGTTGGTGATGTCGTCCTTGTGAGTGACGACCCAATCACCGAGTTGCTTGATGTACCTGATCAGCTCATCGAACGCCGGCATCAGCGCCTCAACGACCTTGATTCCTACGAGCGTGAAGGTGCGCTCAACGTTGAGCCACTTCTTGCGCAGTTCGTCGGCCTGACGAGCATCAGCCGCGGTGATCGCAGACAGTTTCTCCATCGCCGCGACTTGCGCCTGAACGGCAGCCGGACCCTGCTTCAGCAGGTTGAACTGGTCATCGCTGATGCCCATCTGGGAGGCAACGAGCTGCGCGCGGCCCGGATCAGTTTTGAAGATATCAGCAATGATCTTCGACCGCGCCAACAGGTAGGTGTTGCCGTCCTTCAGGTCGGACGTCTTGCCGCCCATCCGGAAGAACCACTGAAGCGACTCGCTTGACTGCCCCATCTTGAACTGCGCGATGGTCTTTTGCGACTCCTTCAATTGGGCTGTCATCCCCTCGGCAGTACCGCCCGCATCTTCAGCTACGCGCTGCCAGGCCGACAGGCGCTCAGTGCTGATACCAAGGTTCTGCGACAGACGACCAAGGCTGGCCGCGCCGACGATCGTGTTCTCGACGAAGTTCTTGATGCCAACGCCGGCCGTAAATACGCCGAGCAGGGCGAGTGCCTCATTGCGGATTTTGGAGAAATACTGCGCGGCGATTTTCCCCGACGCCTCGATTTCCTTTGCGCGCTTCGTAGCCTCTTCCGAAGTATCCTTCAGGGCAACATTGACCTTCTTTGCGCCGCTCAGGAAATCCTTGGCGTTCAGGCCCAGGCTCACAACGAGAGCGTCAACAACGGTTGCGGCCATATCAGTTACCTTGTTTTGAAAGCACGCGCTCGTTGTAGTTGTCGACCACTAACACTTCCAACATGTTGTAGAGGTCTTCGGCCCCATATACGCTTTGCAGTTCATGCAGCGTTGCCATGCGTCGAGATACTACGGTCGCGATCGCGCGAGGAAGGTTTGCATACTCGAGAAGCCGAGGATTCGGAATGCTGGGCGGTCCAGCGTCAATCACTCGGCGCCGGTAAAAAAATCCGTATGCAGATTCCAGACCGCCTTGCGCAGCGTGAGCATCGTTGCGACTTCCTCGATGTCATCCGGAATCAGCGATCGAACCACGCCTGGGCTCGGCTGGATCTGGATGCACTCCATCATCTTGTCCAGAAGCGGCTTTGCAGCATCGAACGGAAGTTTCGTGATCGCCTTGATGCCCATCGCGGCGAGACCGGCGAGACCGGCTTCAGCGATGTTGTCGGGAATCTCGACACCCGCGTTCATCAGGGCGAAGAGGGCGCGACCCGCCCATTCCTCCGATTCGGCGGTAGGCAATTCGGTCAGGGCAAAGGTCTTGCCCTTGTCCCGACCTTTGGCATCGATCGTAATGGTTGCGGTTTTCCGGGTCATGTTAGAACGGTGCCGGCGATACGTTCTGGAATGTGACCTCCCACTTCCGGGGCTGCAATATCTTCTTGCCCGCTGGCATCGGTGATTGACTCGTCAGAATGCCACGCGTGCAGGCGAACTTCTGACCTGTACCCGGAAGCAGGATGGTGAGTTGCGCGATGAAGATTTCGCGGGCGGTATCCTGTGCGGTCGTCCATGTATCGAAAATGACCGCAGACGGAGAATCAGCCTGAAGCGTGATTTCGAGCGGGACCGGATAGGGCGTGTAGCCGCCAGAGAGTTTGCCGTCCACGCCCATTACGGCTTCAGCCGGCTTGACATCAGGAGCGGAGAACATGTCATCCACCGAAAAGCCTTGAAGCTGTTGCGCGACCGGAAACAGGCCACCGACGCTCAGCATCAGGACGCTATTGGCGTTAGTCAAAGTTGCCATTTTCTATTCCTTACTGAACGTCGAGAGAGGCAAGCGAGAGTTTCTGTACTGAACCCCCATCGGTAAACCACAAGGTGTCCGCAGTCGCTCCACGCGCCGATCGAATCGCCGCCGTGACGGGGCCACGCTGGAAGTACCAGCCACGTGTCTGAAGAGTCGGCGCGATAGTCACGCCCGCTGCGTTGTTGACTTCGGCAGCCTGAAGACTGGACAGCGTGACGCCAGTACGGATCGCGCCGAAGTTCAATGCGGCGTTGATGGGGTCCATATAAGTCGCCTCGATCAACGCATCGCCAGCGGCGTTATAGGGAACCGACCCAACCGCAGTCAGAAGGTCCATGCCGGCGACTTCTAGACCATCGTTCAGCCACATCTGATCGAAGTACGCATCTGCCCACAGAAAGGGGCCGCTGATCTGGCCGTCGTACAGAAAGGTCCAGCCGTTATTGCGCGAGGCAAACGCACCATAGAAGCTGTAACCGTTTGCATTCAGCGTATCGCCCACTGTTTCATCGATCACCGATGCGGCAATACCCGTCTGCGAGCGAAAGGCGAACGTGATGCGCCCATTGGTGCGCGTGAAATCGATCGATGCCGCAGTGCCAAGGATGAAGGCTGCAACCGAAGGAAGCATGACGGTGAGCGTCGTGCCGAGACTAGCCGCTACGCTGGCGTCCCCGCTGATTGCCATCGTGCCGGAATAGTTGAACGTCTTGACCTGTGCGCCGAAACACGTCATGTTGTTTTGCACGATCGCATTAGGGTCCGTATCCCATCCGACGTATGCATAACTATCGTCTGTCGAGTTTGTCCAGGCCGAGAACGCCAGTTTGTCGGCTGTATCCGGTTCAAAGGTCGACGTGAATGAGGCCCAATCCTGCGTCACGCGCACGATTGCAGCCATATTCGTCGCAGGGACACCCGTTACGGCGCCCTGGGAAAGGACGGCGCCTGTAGCGGCCGTGAGATTCAGTCCTGCGGCGAGCGTGCCGGTCGCGATGGTCATCGTCGATGATGCGCCGGTCGTGTTCGAGCCGATGACGAACGCCGCAAGCTGGCTGCTAAACGTCACGGTCGGGCCCGACGTGAATGCGGCCGCGATGATCGTGGCGGCGTTCGAGAAACTGGTTGCCGACGCCAGATTGATACTCGATGACGTCTTGAGTACGCCGTCGACCGTGACGATGATGGTCCCCGACAGTGCCTGCAACTGCGTGAGCGTCATCGCGGCAAGAGATCCACTGCGCAGATACGCCCCGACATTCGCCGTGGGATATTGGGCGAACAGAACCTGCCCAGGCTTTGACGTTGAATTGTCGTACCCGAGAAAGTAGTTGTCCGCCATCGTGGATTCGATGGTTGAGCCACCGAAGAACTGCTCGACGTCGTCTGCATTCGAAAAGCTCTGAACCGTACCGATCGGAACCGACGAGTTGTCAGTAAGAATCAGGCCGTTGAGAGTAAAGGCCGAGCCGCCGGCGCCGATAACACCAGGGTTAACCGAGACAATTGCGGAAGCCGGGATGCTCATGTAGTTTGCTCCGGTAAAAAACAAAAAGCCCGCACATGGCGGGCTCAGAAAAGGGGTAGTGCTTAAATCAGGTCGGCGGATACACTACATCGACATCAATCAGGCCGACTTCGAGTGAGTCGGCAAAATCTTGCGGGACCGATACAACCGGGTTGATCTGAATGACGGAATCGAAAATCCATCTCTCCTGATACTGGTCCTCACCTGTCGTGAATGGCATCTGATGTGCTTCATTCGCGTAGAGCGGTTGCATGTCCAGCCCTGATGCAACGAACATCTGGCACGCGTAATCGCTGCGCAGCATCATTGAAATCATGTTGGCGTTATCCATCGCGGATACGCCATAGCAATCGACCTGGATCGTAGCTTGCGTGGAGCGCTCGTTTTGCGATGTGCTTGCGCCCGGCGTGTAGGTCTGCACGTTCGTCGAAAGCGGGCTGCTCAAAGAGGCGGTGATTTCAATGAAATCGCCAGACGGCATTGAGGCGCGGTTCTGAAGTCCACGTATTACGTGATCGCCATCAAGACTGACCAGCGACAGGACGAACGAGCGTAATACCGTCAGCACCTGCGTTTCTGTGATGGAGACGGTAGCGGGCATCAGGAATTCATCTGTAGGGATACGCCGATCTTGCACCAGCCGGTATCCCAGGTTTCGATTACGGCCTTCACGAGCCAGATCGTATTGGCGAGCGAGGAAGGTACGCCATCGTCGAACATAAACAGATCGCCACCCTGACCCAGCGGACGCACTACACCTTGCAAATTACCGTTCAGATAAAAAGCACGTTGTACGCCTTGGATGTTCAGGCCTTCGAGATGGCGAAGATCACCAGCAGTCAGTGCCTGCACCTGGATCATCACACCATCAACATCAAAATACGCGGGGGTCTGCGAGCCATCAGGTCCGGTTGTGTAGCCACTGCTGTATCGAACCGTGGCGGGTCGAAAGGGATTGATCGTACCGATGGCTCCCGCGACAACATTGTGAAGATTCACGATCCACCCCCTGGTTCGACTTCCATATCGACGCTTTTCAACATATGCGACGATTCGACCAAGGCTTTGTCGAAACCCTTCTTTGCGATTGTCGATTTGGCATTGCCGGGACTAGAGAACTCCCGGATCGACTCTTGCAATTGCTCACCAACATGCTTTCCGAGGCGTCCTAATGCAATCGCCGAGTCGTAATCGGCGCCCTTGATAATCTTGCCTAGATCGGGTGCCCATTCTCCCTTGTTCTTCTGGATCATGTCGCGAAAGAAAGGGCGAGAAGGAATGGTTACCGTGTATTCATCGACGTGATGCGTAGTCGAGAAATTGGCTTTATCGGCCATCACGAAGCGTCCATTCTGCGCAAACTCTCCGTCTGCCTTAATCTTGCGATTGACCGTTACGTCATGATCAGGAACTGTTACCGTGCCGCCGTATTCGTTCGTGGCTGCAATCAGCGCGACGGGCGTTCCATCGGGATAGGTTGCGTCTTCAAGAAATCCGACGCGAACTGTATTGGCTTTGCCGGCCTTTGCAACGATCTCCTGAAGCCGTTTCTTGAGAAGATCGCCACCAGAAAATGCGCCCATCAGAATCTCCCGAAACGACCGCCCCACGGATTGGCGATCGGCACCGGGCCAGGAACATATCGCATACTCCGGAACTGTGCAGTCGCTTGCCAATACGCGAGGCCGTACTTCGTCTGGCTATACCACTGCGCTGAACCTGCCGGCATGTCCAGTTGCGTCCCCACTGAGACGCTGCCCTCAGTCGCATTACTGATGCGCCCGACCAGGGGAGACGATGCCTCGCCGTTCAGCGGAGCATTCAATGCTGCAATGTGAGCCGTGACCATATTCAGAAGAACGGCTCGCATGCATAGATCGCGGATCACGCTGCACGGTGTATTGTCGCAGTACAGGGTCGCTTCGTTAAAGTAGCCCTGTGCCTGCGGTTGCGAGACGGACGCCGCCAACTCCGGATAACGCGCGGACCATGCGTTGTATTGGAAAATGACGACGCCATCCATCACGAAGCCCGGCGCATGTCGGAGGTTTGCAGCCCTCGCGGGAGTTTATGCGGGTCGAGGCGCTCGAGATTCGACTTGATTTCAGTCTGATCGGTTGCTTTCGATGTGACGCTGGCCGTTTCCGCGTGCGCGAAGATCATGCCGTTTCGAACAAAGTCCGTCTCGCCGTTCTGCGTCAACCACTCATCCCAGAACGCTTTTGGAATGCCATGTGTGATGGCATAACCACCCACAAGCTGCTGATGCGGTCCCTGGTTCTGCGGCCAGGAATTGCCTTGAACGACGAAGAACTTCGCGCTGATTCGTTCCTGCGCCTGCTTGACGGCGCGCATGCCGCCACCAAGAACCGGCTCGCTGCGCTCCACGAAGTCGTACAGTTTCAGAATGATATCGAACGGCGCCTTGCTGGCGATCGTGACCGTTGCGTTGGACGGGACATCGTTGTTGCGCTTGAGCGCGAGTGTGCTGCGTTCGTCTGCCATATTGACCGCCTATGAAAATGACCGAATAAGAAAAGGTCCGCGCGCCGGACCAGTACGGTCAGGCTGGCCGTGGAGTGCGACTCCTGGCGCGCGGAGTACTGCCTGGTGCGTCAGATGCCTACCATCTGTGCCATCGAGAAAGGCTGACGAAGCACAAACCCGCTCGTTCCTTGGCTGAGCTTCTGTTTGTACGCGCTCAATTCGCGCACCACCGGGCCAGCGCGGAGCTTTGCATTAAAACTGCAATAGCCCGAGTCCTGACCGCCAGCATCCGGACAGTAGAGCTGCATCATTTCGCCCAGCGCGTTGCCTTGCGGGTTCTGCGCGCTAATCGCGCCATACTGGATCGCCGTCTTTACTTCCAGATTGGGGAAGTTGCTCTTGAGCAGCGCCGCCACGTTCACATTGAAGCTGTTCGTCGCGGTCAGCGCGCCTTCCCGGGCCGGCGAGAGTGCCAGCACAAATCGCGACTTCGTATTGATGATGCCCGACGATTGATTGATCGCCTGAATCACCAGCGACTGGATGTCGGTGAAGATTTCGTTGGCCGTCGCGACGACCACGTTACCGCTCATCCACGCATTGCCGCCAGCAACTTTCGGAGCCGGCGTAATGGCCGCGTAAAGCGATGGATCGTTCTGCGCGCCGTAGTTCTGCAAACCAGCGACGCCGCGGAAGTACGTCAGGTTCTGGAACTTGTTCAGACCGTCGATCGCAGCTTCCTTCTGTTCGGCTACGAAACCGATCTTGGCCAGCCCTGCTCGATCGATTTCGAGATCGCCGTACTCGCAAATGACCTGGTAGAGATACGGCTGACGTTCCGGGAAGTTGGTGTTGATACCGGCGCGACCGTTATTGTTGTAGTCGCCATACGAACTGACTTCGTACGTACGCTCCACAACCGGGAAGATAAGCGTCGTGCTGGTCCATTCGCCTTTTTGCTTCTCGCCGAAGATCTCGGCTGCTTCATTCGGTGCCGTCAGGACGCGAAGAATGTCCGGATCGGTGAAGAACGTGAGATAGGCCGGAATACCCGAGTTCGGGACCGTAACCAGTTGCGGTTGCGCATCCATCGCGAGCTGAAGATTTTCCCTCCACTCCGGTCGGCAAAACATCTGCGCGTCGGGGAAGTCGATACCCCAGCGGGTGCGGTGATAATCCATCGCGGCGCGCTGTTCGGCCTGCGACATGTCAAATGCCAGTTTGGGCATGATTGAATTCCTTTGGGCAATAAAAAAGCCGCCCGAAGGCGGCCTGCATGGAGTGGTAAAGGGTTAGCCGAGGAGCCAGGTCGTCATCTTCACCAGTTCACCTGGTGCGCCAACGGACGATGCGATCCACTTCGTGGCAGTGCCCGAAGCGACGGTGATCGTTCCGCTCGCGAATGTCTGGCCGATATTCACGGCATACGTGCCAGTTCCACCCGTACCCGTAAGGAATTCCGTGATCGCGGTGCCGGCTGTGATGCCCGAACCGGTCAGGCCGTCGCCCAGAGCAAGTGCACCCGAACCGACCGCAGTCACGGTCAATGTGCCGCCCGAACCGGTAATGGTCGTGCTGGCGACGGTCTGGGCAACGCTGACGGTGTACGTCCCGTTACCGCCTGTGCCCGTGCCGAAGCCGGTGATCTGCGTACCAGCAACCACGTTCGTGCCGCTGATCGTCTGGCCGACCGTCAGGACGCCGGTAGTCACACCCGTTACGGTCAACGTTTCGGCGGCAATCGAACCCGTCACGACGTTAGCGGCAATCGAGCCGGTCACGCTGGCACCGGTCCAGTTAGAGCCGAACTGCACGGCACCCGTGGAGTTGTCAGCGTAGGCCGTTTGATTGACCGCCGAGGTCGAGGAACCTGCGTTGAGCACCCAGAAGCCGCCAGCATTGAACAGCGTGATCGGCGCGCCTTCATACATCGTCAGCGTGTCATCAGCCAGATACTGGGTGATGATCGCCTGCTGGTCGCGGTGGACGAAACCGGACGGTACACCAGCGCCATAGTTATTCACGCTGCGGCCGTCGGTCGGATCGACCCAGGCAAAAAGGCCAACGGATACACCGTTCGGGCCGGCGACGAGCCCACCCTGACCGGCATCGACAGTGGCGCGGGGATTGGAATCGCAGAAGTCACCCAGTACTGCCGGTGCCGCCTGCACGTTAACAACGCGGGGGAATCCCATGTTCTACTCCTGTGTCCTGTTGATTAGCGGGCGATACGATCGGCGCCGGGAAAGGCTTCGAGAAAATCCGAGGGCATCGAACTATCCAATGCCACTCGCGGCTTCGGTGCATCGCCGGGCTTCGGCTGAGCCATCAGCACGGCCTTATACGCGCTCGGATGCACGCCCTTGATGTCGATCTTCAGCACTTCGAGCGCCGACTTGTAGACCGATTCCGCGCTGTCCATCGCGGTCAGTTTGCCGACGTAGGGCTTGACGGTTTCTTCGGCTTCGGAAATGGCGCGCAGCCGTGCGATGGTCTTCGCTTCGACATCACGCGCAGTCGCATCGCAGGCGAGTTTGATCGCCTTGTCCATTGCAGCCTTGTCCATCTTTTCATCCTTGTCATCATTCGCGGCAGGGATCGGGTCCTTGTTGGCACCGTTCTTCGGGTCCGCGTTCGCAGCGCCGGCCGTTTGTGTCGGCCCGTCCGTCGCCTGCGGCTTGACTGCGCCTGCAGCGGGCGCGCTCAAAGCGGCCTGAATCTGCGCGAGGTCTTCATCGCTGATCTTGCCGCGAAGCATGCCGAGGATCTGTTCGGTCTTCGGGTCCGGCTCGTCTTCCGCGACATCGTTGTCCGGCTGTTCGCCGTCGAGCTTGTCGAGCAGTTCGACCACATCGGCCAGATCGGCATCCTTCGCCAGCAACGGTTTGATCGCTGCCACGATGCCGGGCTTTTTGTCGAGCCAGTTGGACTTCTTCACGCCGGCAAGGATCGATTTCAGATCGATCGATGCGTCTGCGGCCAGCATGGGGGTCACGACAGCCAGCAAGGCCCCGTGAGCCATTGCGGCCTTTTTGCTGAGAGTCTTGCTCACTGTTTTTGCTCCATGAAGGTTGAGTGAGTGATGTTTTACTGCTTTGTCGCCGATAACGACCAAGGGACCGGCTCTCCCTGTTTCTACGAGTGCCAAATGGTTCGCCACTATGTCAACCATTCGGATTTGATATCGCTGACCTTGGAAAACGCCATCTTCGAGAATTGGCTTGTAGTAATACCCGCAGCTCAATTCGCGTTGGCTCCCGTTCTGGATTGCCTCAATGGCCTTGGCATCTGTGACGACCAAACTGTTTTTCAAGTACGGCGCCTCATATACGGCATCTGTTCCAGTGCTTCCGACTACCTTGTCTTTCTCAGGATTCGCAGCGCTTACCGCGATGTGCTCAGACATCAGCGGGATAAGGTTGAAAGTGTTCGCGGCCCTCTCTAACTCCTCACCAGGGCGGTAGAGTTGGTATATCTCTTTCGGATCAAGCCCCAACTCTTCATAGCCGGGAATCTCGTTTCCCATGTAGGGTGCGACCTGCTCGCGCGAGATATTGGCTATCGAGACATGCAGGCGCCCGTCAACATCGATCGATCGCACGCTGGCATAGTCGAACGCTAGCTTGTTGGAACCCATTCCTTTTGCCCATAAAAAAGCCACCGTATTAGGTGGCTTGATGATGTGTGTCACGCGCTAGGGCATATCGGGCCACCAGCGATTCGATTTCGATTGATTCTCTAACCCCGGCAGCACTTGCAAATTGAATTCGCAATGCATGCCGCAAACGACCTTAGAGACCAGCGGGACTATGTGATCGACATGATGCTGGATGCCGGTTTCGCGCGTCAGACGCAACGATTCAGCGTAAATCGCGTGCATGGCTTCTTTGTTTGCCCATCCGGGCGTCGCCTTCTTGTGGGCGGCCAACCGTTTGGCCTTTATGACATTTATGGTAGCCCTATTGGCTTGCGACCATTTGCGCATAATGGCCCTAGTTGCGGTAGGGTTCTCGCGCTTCCATTTGGCGTTCTGCGCATCTAGCTTTTCTTTGTTTGCCCGATACCGGAGGATCGCCCCAACTGCCTTCCTTTCGCGGTTGGCTTCGCGCCATGCCTTGTCCGTTTCGGCGTAGCGCTCTTTATTGGTGGCGTAGTACTCGCGCGCATGTTTAGAGCGAGCCTCTTTGTTTGTCCGGTTGTACTCAGAGTGGCAAGCCTTGCATTTGAATTGCAAACCATCCGAAGTGCGCGCACATTTACTGAAGGCGGAAAGGTCTTTCTCCTGTCCGCAAGTTCTGCAGAGTTTCATGCCTAACCTTGACGAGAGGTTTGACTATTCGAGGGTGGAGCAGGAGGGTAGTCATCCCTCTTTTCGGCTGGCCGGCCTAGCTCCACAATGTGATTCTATTCTCCAAACATGTCGATAGGATATCGATCGAACGCCATGCCATTGACGGTGGGTATTGCGCCATCCATTGCCGGCTTGTCATCGGTCGACTTCCCCAGCGCCATATCCACTACTTCGCGCACGCCAGGGTGAAGAGGTTCCGGCGGGTTGTCGAGCGATGCCCATTTGTATTGCGTGTGCTCGGACTTGTCGATCTTCGGCTTGAATTTGTATCGAATGAATTGCCGGTAGGTCACGAAATCGACCTCGGAGCCGCTATCGTCTTTGCTCGAAGTGCTGGCGATTTCCGACAGTTCGCCGTAGGGATAGGCACCAATTTCTTCCGCGCATTCCCGCTTCGCTGTTTCTTCGGGCGTTTCATCGTCATCAGCGCGGCCACCGGGCAAGTCCCAGGTATTCGGATGATTAGCATCTGGCGCGCGCAGCAGGAATAGCACCTCATCATCGGGCGTGACCAGCATAATCCCGGCGCCTTTGATCTTCGAATCGCTCGCTACGAACTCTTTGCCGACCTTCTTCGGGATGCCGAGATTGCTTTTCCCCTCGGCGGCGGCGAACATCGCTCGCTTCTGCTTTTCGGATACCGCAGGCATATCAAGTCCCAACCGCCAGATTCAGACCCGCAACCCCGCTAAGCGTGATCGCTGCGATGTTCGTGTTGGCGCCGATGGTCAGCGCCAGTTGCGCGCCGGGCAGAATGACCACGCCGCCGCCGATCGCTACCGTGACGCTGCTGCTCCCGAGCGCGACGAAGACGGGCGACGGTCCGAGATTGGTCACGAGCGCAATGGTGGGCGTTCCCGTGGTCGGAATGACGGCGCGCCCAGAAGTGCTCGTGACTGCAATCTCGACAGCCGCTGTCGGCGCGAATGATGCGATTGGAGCGGTTGCCATTATTCGAGACCCTTAATTACACTTTGCGCCGTACATCGGCAGTTCGGAAGTTCGCCCGGCCATATCAAGTCACCGTCTATCAAGCAACCCTTGGCGACGTCGTATAGTTTTCCTTTGCCGCCGTCAGCCTGGCTGGCTGCGACATGAGACTGACGGGGATGCTTACCGCCATGAGAGTGACGCCAGCGGGCTTCGGTGATGCCCAGTTCGGCCTGACGCGTGCGATTGATTACTGCGGTCATCTTGTTGGCCTGGTCGCGTGCAATAAAGGCAGCCCGGCGTTTCGTGACGCCGTAGCGCTTGGTCAGTTCTTCGGTCAGATCCCCGAGGTTGCGGCCTTGGGTCATCGACTGCATAACCAGACCTTCGACGTCGCTCAGATGCTGCTGCGCGATGCTCTTGATGAGCCCGACGTTCTCGCCAACGGCGGCCTGCATAGCGTTATTTACTTCCGCCGTCGCCTTGAATTTGACCGTAAAGCCCGCTTTGGCCAGAACGTCCTTGAGTTGCACATCGGTCGCGCCAGCAGCTTTGTCGACGAAATACTCCGCCAGTTCGTCAGCCCCTTTGTCGAATGCCTTCAGCCAGCGCCGCGACATGCGGTGAATTGCGCGTCGCATGGCATTGGCGGGGCTGCCGTCCCGGAAAGATTCGAAGCCCGCATCCTGTGCTAGGCTAGGCGGTGGGTTTGCCCGGTATTGAGCGGTGATCCAGAAGCTGAGTGACTTGTGAAGCGCGTCCACCCATTTCTGTAGCGCGCGGTTATACGACGCCTCAATACCAGCGTTTGCCCGCACCGGCCGCAGGACAACATCCTTGCCAGTCGGAGAAACGAGCTTTACCATCGGGAGCCAGAATGAAGGAAGGAATCGAAGTCGATTACGTCGGTTACGACCATGAAGAGCCGCAGCGTGTGGTCGTCTACGTTGGCGAGAACGATGAATACTCGGCGCGCTTTAACCTGTCCGATCTGCTGGATACCGAGCTGGACATGTTCAAGCTAAAAAGCGGCCTGACGGACAGTGCCGGCAAGCCGCGATTCGATGCGATGGAGCTTGAGCTAACCGAAATGGTCAGGCGGATTCGGGCGATCCGGTACGGCTAAACCGTTTCTCCTTCATCCTCCGGATGCTCATGGCCGGTCAACTTCTCGGCATGAACCTCCGGGCCAATCTCAGGCTCGGGCGGCTCCGGCATCATGCTTATGTCGAGTCCAGCATAGGACGAATCGACTTCACCCGCCACGCGGTTCCGGCTTTCCTCTGGTGCCACGACGCCTGCACCGATCAGCACAGCATCCGTATCAGCCTCGATCTTACGAATGTTCGCGCGCTTTTCTTCATCCATCGTGCGCATCGGTTCCCATTCGAACGATATATCAGGATCAATTTCTCCAAACAGCGAGAGCTGGACGACATTCAGAATCTTCGAGAGAGCGGGCGTATAAATCTGCTGATTGGCGGAAATGGTGTCCTGGAACACTTCAATCTCGCCTTCAGACGTAGCGTTCAGCCCACTCGGCGTGATGCCAGTCAAGTAGACCAGCGGCAACCCTGTCGGCGCGCATTGCTGCTCCTGTGACTGCGCCTGCAACTTGTCCAGGCTACCCAGGGGCGCGGAGATGTTCTCGAACTCCTCCGTGTCCCTGTTGATCGCATTGACGCCGTGATTATCGCGCCCCAGATTGAACATCTGGAGGCGATTGTAGAAATCAACTAGCCCACCAGCATTCGTGATCTGGCTCATGTCCGTCTTGAGCGTCCAGACCGTGAAGGCGTGGATCAGATCGGAGACCGACTGGCGCGTGCGCAGCCAGTTGTCCACATACGGCTTTACCATCTGCGACAACGAGAGACCGGCGAACGCATAAGCCGGCTTCAGGATGTCAGGCACTTCCCGCGAGATGATCGTCAGCAAGCGGCTGGAGTGAATCTCCTTGCCCATGACGAACCAGCTCGTCGGCTTGTAGAACGTCGGGTCAAGCGGGTCGTTGGCGTTGTACCGGTTTGGGTATGACCAGATCGGCTCTATGACCGTGAGACGTTTGAGCGCTCCGATCCCGATCTTTGCCGATGATTCAACCAGATCGGTTTTCAGTTCATTAGGATCGAGTTGGTCCGACTCCATTCCAACATCGAGAAATATCTGCGAACGGCCGAAGAAACCGTCTTGCTCGATCGCCTCACGGAACTTCGCCTGGACATTCAGGCGCTTGAATTCGGCTTCGATCTTCCGGATTTCAACCGACTTGTCTTCCTCGCCCGCCGCCTTGATTCGAATCCATTTGCGGGTCATTTCCCGCGCGTAGACCTCGGCGGGCTTGCGGAACTCCGGAATCTGAGCCCAATTGGCAAGTACCGTGAACCCGGGGAAGGCGTAGCCCTCACCAAACGCCGAGTTGATGTTGTCCAGCAACCCGAGATTGATGGCAGCATTCTCGCTGAAACCCGCATCCATCGCGAGTTTAGAGCCCTTGACGCCTTCAGGCAATACGCCCTTGATCGGCTCATAGGGCCTGAAAATGTCCTTCTTTACCGTTCGGGTCGCGGGCTTGTTGCGCATCATCAGCACTGCATCAGTCGTCACCCTCACTGCCGCAGACTTCGCCGGCTCGATGGGCGCAATTCGGCGCGCTGCCATCTGGGCCTGTTTGCGGTTTTTGCGGTTCATCGTGTGGCGCCCATGCGAGCGAAGAGTTTTAGGGCGTCCTGACTGATGACAAGGGGCTTCGTGCCTCCCAGCATGTCGGTAATGGCGTCAACCATCGGGTCAATCTGATCGTCGTGCGCGTGAGTATCGTCGGCAGTGAAAGAGTCGCACTCGGTCATGAAGTCGCTAACCCATGGCGCTTCGACCGGCACGCAAACATTTCCCACATCGATCTGGCTCACGATATCCATGACGCGCGTGAGCTTGTCTTTCGTGCGCTCAATGCCCTGAACCGGGATTCCGCCGTCAGCCTTGATTTCCTGAATAAGACCTGTCCCGCTGGCCTTGTCCTCGACCAGCATCTGGCGCAAGGTCGGCGCATCCGGGTTTCCCGAACCAATCGCCTTGTGTTTATTCCAGAAGTCGATGGCGCGGCGTTTTAGTTCGGGCGCTTCCCACTTGCCGCGGATCAGGTCCAGCAGATAGACGCGGTTGTCTATGCCATAACCCCAGCATTCGAAGACGCTGTAATCGTTGCGCTCGGCGGTCTTTTGCGCCGTATCAGCGTAGATCTTGCGGAACTTCAGTTGAGGCGACGCGCTGTAGCGAACGAACTTGCCCGACTGGATAATCCCGCCGCCCAAGGGAGTAGGGCGCTGCATGTACTGACCGCTGAAGACATAGCGGTCGGCCTTTTCAGAGGCCAGCAAATCCTGCAACGGCTCCTTATACGGCCAGTAGCTGAACCGTCCATCAGAGTCGCGCTCGGAACTGTCCACGAGCGGCTGGATATGCTCGGGTAGATTGGCAACGTACTCATCCGTGATGAGCGCGGGAATCTCGATGAATGTCCATTCGCCGGGAACACCCCCCGACTTGATGAAGCCAGTTGGATCTTCCTCGGCCAGGCGTTGCATGATCAGGACAATCGGCGTGTCCGGATTGGCCCGCCGGCTCTTGACCGTTGAGATGAGTTTTCGGTTCGCCTTGTCGCGATTGGTCTTGCTGTAGGCGTCTTCTACTTTTAGTGGGTCATCGATCAGGATGGCGCCCATCCAGCCCTCAGCCATGTGACCGGCGCGAAAGCCTGTGATCTGCCCGCCCAGCGATGTGGCATAGACCCCGCCGGCCTTCTTTCCGCTGTCCTCGACGTTCCAGCGCTTCTTTGAATCCGCATCGGTTGCGATCTTGCGTGGCCAGAGCGCCTGGTACTCCTCGGAGCGCACAACCTCGCGCGCTGTCTCGGAATTCAGTACCGCAAGGTCGTCCGAATATGAGATATGCAGGAAGCGGGCGCGGGCATTCAGAGCCAGTCCGCGGGCGATCAGATTGATCACCACCTCTTCAGTCTTGGACGAACCCGGCGAAACGTTGAACACGACGTTCTTGATCTCGCCGCGAATCACCTTCTCAAGCGTGTCCGCGATATAGACGTGGTGCCAGTTGACCCGGAAATCTATGCCCTGGCGGATCCTGAAGAAGTGCTTCGTGAACTCAAGGTGATCGGCCTCCAGCTTGATGCGGAGCCGCCTAAGCTTCTCAGCCTTGATCTGCGTCAGACTTGGCAGCGAGGCGTTCGAGGACGGCAAGTTCTTCATCGGTCAAATCACTCAGATCGACCGGAACGGGTTGCGTCTTGATCGGACCGCCGTCTTTGCCGGTGTGCTCCAGCTTGTGTCTGTTGGTGTAGGCGTCGCCCGTTTCCTTGGCGACCTGCTCGAGCAACTGGGCGACCATGTTGATATTGCCCTGCGTCTCGGCCCTGTCTATCAGGCGCTGCAACGTGCGCAGCCTGACGGCGCGGTGTGACACACCAATCAGGCTCGTGTCTTCCAGGAACGTCTTGCGCGTCTCTATGAATATCTGGCGATAGCGCTCGCTCAGCTTCTGGCCGGCGCGCTTGTTCGGGTCATAGAGTTCGCATTGCTGGGGCGAAACGACAAGCCCAAACTCGGCCTTGATATCTTTGGCTACCTGCGAGGGCGTATCGAAGCACGCCAAAGCCTGCACGATGCGCAGTTTGACGTTTTCGGCCAGCGCTGCCATTTCAGTGTTTCCTTCAATGCACCTTCAATGCTAGGCGGCTTTCAATAAGCAAGTCCCGCACATCCGCGCAATATCGACCTGTCCGACTTCGGGAGCACGCTTTGCAGCCTCAACCAGAGCGGCTGTCTTGCCCGCCGCAGCACCGACTCCATACCTGCGGACGATGCCAACAAACTCTTCGCAATCGTGGCCTTGGATGCCGATCTTCGGAAGACCGTCGCGGGTGAAAGCAGGAGCGTCGAACGCATCCCGCTCTTGTGCGATATGAAAGAGTTCATGTTCAACGAGCGCGCAGAATTCGATGTCCGAGCATTCCCGCGCGTAATGGGCATCCAGCGTAATGAGGTAGGCGGGGACTCTCCCGAACCATTCCTTCATCTGCTGTTCCTGCCGGCCTTTCTGCCATGCTCCACAACGAAAGGTGACTTCTTCGCACTGGCCGACTACGCGGCGCATCTGGCGTTTGTTCTCGACGGCTGCCCACAGGTATTCGATGTCGGCGTAGTGGAGATGTTTGTGATCCTCGTTATAGAGCGGTGAGGATTCGTCCATCAGGGTCTTGGCTACCCACTCGGCGAGGCCATCGGCCGGCACGAAATGCTTGGTCCAGTTGCTCTCGTCGAAGAGCAGATCAGGCGGCATTGGGCGAAGCGGCGCAAGGTTCCTGATGATTTCTGGCTTCTTGCGAGGCATCTGTTGCTCTTGGCTCGTTGTCGATTGGAGGAATTCCCTTTCAATCGTGCAATCTGCAATACAAAGTGCCCGATGCCTTGGGCGAATCTCGACCGAAGGGTCTGAGAGGAGACGCTGGAGCGATCTGTCGGATTCGAACCGACAACCGAGTGCTTGGAAGGCACCGACTCTGCCAATTGAGCTAAGACCGCATGTTTAAGAGAGTTACCGCGTGCGGCCCGCGAACCCGCAGGGTGCAATCGCACTGCGCGGCCTTTTCGTTTCACCCTCACGGCTGGCAGATGTTTAGCCTCGTTAGAATTGGGGCTTGAGCCTCTAACAACTGAGGCATGGGCCATTCCCATCTACCATGCGTGAGGAGCCTCGTTTCGTGAGGCAACCGGTATATTGGCGGCTTACCCGCGAGCACTGGCGTTGCGCCAGAAGCGGATGCAGCCCGCGACCGCAGGCCGGAGGGAAAGGGTCCCGTCGCCCGTGTGATACTGCGTAGCCGACCTACGCTGGCGGCGGGAGGGGGTCATTTCCCGGACCGAAGCTCAATCTCGCATTCCTCGATCCAGCAAAAAATCTCTTTCTTTTCATTCATCACTGAAAATGCATGGTGAGCGGCTGATTCGTCTTCATACACGCGCTCGATCCAGCATTCGTCTTCATGGTCGCCGGGGGACTGCAAAACCTTGCACATCAGCGCGTAGCATTTCATCAGCCGTCCCAGCCTTCACGCATGCTTCTCTCCGACGATCACCAGCAATCGATCCAGTCTAGCCAGCATCGAAGCCTTCAGCGCTTCATCGATCCGCATCCGGTCAATATCTCCCTCAAGGCTTTCGAGGATTGTCTGTGCTTCGGATTCCATCAATGCCGCCGTGCAAAAAGGGCTTCAGCGCCTTCTTCTGGCGTGAATCCGAGGCCAAAATAGCCGTGAAGCAGGGAGTAAGCGTGTTCTGTCGGCCGCCATGGCGGAACGATCAGGCCGGCATAGACCGCTGCGTCGAGAACGCTCCGGGTCCACTCGAACAAAATCGCCTGCTCGCGCTCGCTCAAGTCATCCATCAGTCTTGCCCCGAGATATCGCGAAGCGCAGCGATGCCGATAATCACCAGGCAGACTGCAATGGCGATTACGATTTTGAGGGGCATGGCGGAATCCAGAAAGCAAAAAAGCCTCGACCGGTGCTAACCGATTGAGGCTTTGGCAGCCTAAGCCACCTTAGCAAAAAGGATAGCAGAAGAAACATAAAGTGTGCGGAATTAAGATGTGCGGGAAAATCCGCACACTAATCTGCCATTGCCATGTCCTCTACTTTCGATACTGCGGCCAGATGCACTTTTTTGATCGTCGGCGTCCACTTCAGCGCGAGTCGAGCAAAACGGTGCATCCGATCGTAGAACGTACGGCGCCCGATTCCCATGTCATAGGCGAGAGCCTTGATATTCCGTGCGTGATGAAAATAGAAGAGGGCAAAGCACATTCCGCCTTCCGGATCATCTTCAGCGACTTTCTGAAGCGACATATTGAAGAATGATATGTCTGAATCCATCGGACCATCAGGCTCCCAATCGCTGCGATCCGCGACTTGCAGCTTTGCCATGATGCTTGGCGGGACGGGAGGGGCCAGATAGCGTCGAGTTCGCGCCCAGTATGCCCATTCGTGGCAATACGCTCCGAGTTCCTGATCTGTCATGCTCTCACCCCGGCTCAGATTATCCAACACGCAAAATTATACTACGAATTCAGTACTACTTATCGCTGCAAATTATTGAATTCGCTACGTTATTCCTCTTCCAATCCAGTGATTCCATACATATAAATCGGTCGCTCTTCTGGCGTCTGCACTTCCACCTTCACTTCCGGAACAGGCCGATCCCGATATCGTCGGCGGTGCAAGGTAGGGGCTTCATACTTTGGGCGGTGCAGTACCATCAGCGCGCCAAAGATCACAACCGATCCAATACCCAGAAGGTAGCCGGCGAGTAATAGAAGGACGTTTGCCATGTCAGTGACCACAGGGGAGGGAATCGCGAGTCCATGCATGCGCGCCACAGGACAGGCACGTCGCTGGAATAAAGACGATCTCGACAGAGCCGTCTTCGGTGGTGACGTGTTTCGTGATTATCCGAATTTCGTCTGGCTGTTTGGCGGGCCATTCCGGGATAGGGCTGGGCGGGAAATAATTCATGATTGATCCTTGGCTCGGGCGGCATCGATCGTTGCATCGAGTTCTTCCAGGCGCAGCCCGTGCCCTTCGTTGGCAGACTCGTCCAGCTCCTGCCATTGCACAACATCGATACGCGGTGCAGTCGTATCGTTCGGTTGCTGTCGGAGCCATTGATATCGGCCTGCATCCTCCCGCAACCCCTGCACTTCCGCCTCAAGGGCTAGATAGTCCTTATGCAGGACGTAGAGTCCGCTTTCGCAGGGCATCGATGAAACGCCGTAGCGCTGGGGTTTGGTCATGCTGCCTTCCATCGACGAGTGCCGGCAACCTTCTTAATGCGCCCTTGCTTGGCCCACAGCGTAATCAGGCGCGTGGCCGCAAAATCCACAATGTCATAGCTTTCGCGGCGCGCGGCTACGTTGGCTTGCATGATTGGGTCCATGAGAGCAGCGCGAATCGCCTGCGCGTCGAATTCCGCTTGTTCCATGCGGCACTCAGCAGCGAAAATCGCTTTCTCTGGAACTTCGATTCCCTTGATCTTCATTCCACACACTCCAGTTGATTGGCTACTTCCTTCTTCATCTCCCGCACCTTCGCTCGGTAATGCGCCTTCAACTCAACGATTTCGGGGATGGTGAGCTTCAGAGGTTCGTGCGGACCCTCAAGGCGCTCGACTTCTGCGAGACCGATCTTCTTCACCAAGTTCACCCGATATGCCACCAAAAAGCCGGATTGATGACGGTTGCACGGTAGACACTGCTTATGGACGTTGGCCGGGTCAAACCGGATAGCCGGGCTCGAACCGCGAGACAGGTAATGCCCCGCGTCCCATTGCCCTTTCCACGACGCCGGCCGCCCGCACGAAATACACGGCAGCGCTGCATCCCTGAGCCTGATCCACTGATTGAACGCCGCCTGCAACTCCTTCAGATGCGCGCCTCGCGTCTTCGCTTTCTCCAGTGCCTCGCGGAGAGATTTGCGCTCGACCTTCGCTGCCCTTGCTTGCTTCGCCGCTTTTTCTTTCGCTGTGAGCGCGATTGCGCACGGAACGCTGCACACCTTGGCCATGCTGCTCATGGGCGTATAAACGCAGCCACATTGCCTGCACTTGCGGGGCTTGATTGAGGCGCGGATCATTGCTCGAACTCCACCAGAACAGCCTCAACCATCTGTTCCCGACCTTCATCATTCAGATGCGGCCACAGATATCGATAAGCCTGCGGCGACCGGATGAACGCCTTCACGCCCTCATGGATATCGTGAAACTCGACGTCATCCAAAGCCTCGTATGCGATTGACTTCGGTAGGGCTACCAGCGAGCCATCCGGACCCGGCATGAATTCCACGTGACCAGCGCCGACCTCGATCCACTTGCGCATGCGCTCGCGGTCGTCAAATACTTCCTGCGTGGCGAAGAATGCGCCCATCATGGCGAAGTGCAGACGGTGGAATTTCGGGCTGCGGGGAATCCTGAAGTCGAATGACAGCGTGTCGCCGGGACGAAGTTTTTCCAACTTCGCGCGGAATCGCCCGTAAGCGCGCTCGTTCTTTTCGTCGATGCCAGTCAACTTGCCGCGATCGTCGATGTGGAGAATGACTTTGCTCACCGCACGCCTCCCGTTGCATCAATCACGACACAGCAATCGCCTTGGGCCGAAAGATCCGCGACGCTTGCGATGCTGGAAGCAAAGCCGCATGAGTTGGGCTCGCCGAAATCCGGGAATTCGATAAACACCCGGTGATGGCCGGGGAACTTCTGGAGTTCTTCGATGAGTTCGGAAACGGTCACGATTCGTCCCTCAGCTTTTTCACGCTCGCGATGTTCAGCCGAATTTCTTCAGCTGCATGGATCGGGCTGCACCCACCTTCGAGCCACATGGCAGTGCATTCGAGCGACGTCAGGATTTTGTTCAGGGCCGCGCGACGCGCAGACGCCTGAGCTTCTTGGCGACTTGTAATGCCAGCCTGTACGCGCTCCGGATGGTTATCGCGTTCCCACACGCACCGCTCGCAATTACCGCAAGCGGAACCAAGTGAATACGATCCCTTGCAGACGGGTCCGATATATTTGGGCTGCATCACTTTTCCTCCCCGATAATTCTCATTTCAACCGCGTAATCCAGCCCCAACTCCGCAGCGTTTTCCGCCATTACTTCCAAAGCCCGTTCCGCTACTGCCCGCTTCCCGATAATCTCGGCAAGCTCGTCAAACTGTTTGAGGCTGCAATGCGGGCCGAATAACTCGATGAGGTTGCACTTTTCGCGATGGGTTAGGGACATTTAGGCGGCGTCCTTTAACGCCTCATCGGCAGAGCAAATGAATTCGGCTGCCTGATGAGGATTTATTGCGTTTCCATATCCGCGCAGACTCCCGACTCGATAGGCCTTTGCTCGTTTGAGGCTTGCAGCATCAAGGCCTGCCAGGTCAGCCAGTCGGCGCTGTTCGGCGCTGAGCTTGCCCATTCCTGCGGGTAGCCCATCAACCAGCGGGAATGTTCCGGGTTCAACTGGCCGCCACTTTTCGTCCCGGCAGAGAAGCCAGTCAGCAGCTCGCCAGAAGCCGTTAGTCGGGCCGGCTGGTTCAATATGCTCAAAGCTTGCGCACTCGTCGCCAAATTGACCGATGCATTCTGACGATTCATCCGCCGCAAGCTGTATTCGTGAGTGTTCTGAGATACCCTCGAATTGTTGTCGTCTGCTGCCGTTGGTGTCGGCCAGCTCGCTAAGCACGCCATCGCCGCCAGATCCGGGCCGTGCGACCGCATCGCCTCGCGAATGCCGCCTTCCGTCGATCGGACGCCCTTGTCGGCGAGTGCTGATGTTGGCGTGGGCCACGTCGCGAGAATCGCTGCGTGGTTGAGCGTGATGTTCGACGTCGAGAAATTGGCCGCCGGATGACGCAACGCGTCCGTGGTCGTGGTCGTGGGCCACGATGCCAGCCACGCCACCCGGCCGAGTAGAGCGTTTAGCGGCACGTTCGCGCACTCGCTTCCGTCCTTGTGATCGCGCGTAGTCGGCGTCGGCCACGAAGTAAGCGCGGTCTCTGATGTGCGGCGCACCGATGCTCGCAGACGGGAAAGGATTCGTCCCGCAGGCGTAACCAGCGGCTTCCAGGTCAGTGAAAACAAGGTCGATCCAAGGTTCGACGTCCTTGCTTGCAACCTGCTCGCCAAAGATGATTGAAGGGCGACGCTGCGTGATGAGCCAGTCCCAGAAGGGCCAGAGGTGCCGCTCGTCAGCAAACCCAGCGCCTGCGCCTGCCTGGGAGAAAGGTTGGCAAGGGCAACTTCCCGTCCAAACAGGTCGGTCGTCAGGCCAACCAGCCAATCGGAGAGCGTGGGACCATCCACCGATCCCGGCAAACCAGTGGCATTGCGTGAACCCTCTGACGTCATCTGGGTGTACATCTCTGATGTCTCGTTCATCCACTTCACCCTGTGCTATTTGTCCAGACTTGATTAAATTTCTGAGGTGCTCTGCCGCGTAACCATTGATTTCGTTGTAGTAGGCCGCCATTCACACCCCCTCCGCTTCAATTACATCCATTGCCTGATGGGAGAGGGGGTTCATGCGACAGCCCCGAAAAGTGCCTCGACATATGTATCGCGATGAGGGCGATTCAGAGCCGTACGCTTTGCCCGGATCTTCTCGATAGTTTTCTGACGTGCGCGATCAATTGCATAGACGCGTTTTGCATCAATGCCTTTTCCGTACGCATACAATTTCACTGTCCGGTTTCCACCAAGGGGGCTCGGGCCGAAATCAGCGATATGAATTAGGCCCATGTCGTGGGCCTGCCGGATGTATTTGTCCACCGATTGCCGGAAGTCACCAGTCAACTCCGTCAGACGGTTAGGCGATACAGGACCGTGCTCGCGGATCAGCGCGACGATCTCGTAGATTTTGGTTTTGGGTTTGCTCATCTCTCACTCCAAAGAGCCGCAAGGCCCTGTTTGATCTGTTCCGCTGCTGCTTCGCCAAATGCTTTTTGAATCTCGCCGATGTATGATCGTCTTGCCTGTAGCGACCACCTGGCGATTTCTTCGATTACTTCGCGGAGGCGGGTGGGGTCGGCGATCATTCATCGCACCAGTCCGTTCCGGTTTTGGCGGGAATGCGAACCTCGGTCTTGATGCCCTTCAGCGATAGGCGGTTAGCCAGCGAGTACGCTGCCGTCTGGCCAGTAAAGTTCTCATCGTTATCGCCGAACACAATCAAGTGCCGTAGACCTTCGGGCGCTTCCCAGTCGCGCATACCGCCAGCGGAGATCGCAGCCCACACCGGCATCGCGAATAGCACGGAGGCGCGCAGGGCGGTTTCGATTCCTTCGGCTAGACCAAGGCATTCCGCCATCGGCGCGAGGCGGATAGCGCCGGTCTTGATCGTTCCGGCCATTACCTTTTTCGGTTCGTCGACCGGTGCCTTGCCGCCATTCCCATCCAGCCATGTACGGTGCATGGTCGACGGCTTGCCATCGGGCATCGTCACGAGGGCCAGCATCGCCGGGTATGCCTGGCCTGCGTCATAGCGTAGGGATGGGTGCATGCGGATCGTGTTGGGTATGTCGACGATGCCGGTGCGACCGTTCAGATACGTCCAGACGAGATCGCCATGCACCACGGCGCGCGATTGCGAATAGACACGGCGCAATGCCTGCTGCTTTTGCTCGTCGGTGAATTCCTGGCGCGGGGCGTCCTGTTTCGAGATTCCCAACACGCGCTCAACTTCTCGTGCCGCCTCGGCGAACGACCAGCCATTCAACTTGCGCAGGAGCGAAAATCCATCCCCTGCTCCACATTTCGAACAGAACCACGACCCGCGGCCATCCTTGTTATCGAAGCGGTATCGGTCGGTTCCTTTGCACATGGGACAGGGGCCATGTTTCTTCGAAAGGAATTCGGAGGCCACGCCTAGGGATGTCAGGATCGACTCCCAGCGGTCTACGCAGAGATCACCGATGCGCTCACGCTGCATTCTGTTTCCCCTTGGCGTAAGCGATGTTTCGCGACTGGATATACTTTTTCGTCTCGATGGACGGCTCACAAGCAACTTTCTTCATCGCGTTCGGCCAGACGCCGTGACGTTCCCTGAAGCAGTGCGCCACGCGCCCATCAGACCAGCCTTTCATCGCCTGATACCCAAGCAGTTCAGAGAAAAACTGCTGCTTCTCGGCTCGCGTCGCCTTGACCTTCTTCGCGCCACGCTCCTGCTTGACGAGCTCGCCGTCAGCCGCATGAACCGTGTTCTGTTTTTCCGGTGCGAAGCCGCATTGCGGGCACTTGTGCGAAACCTTCATGAACTTGCACTTGGCACACGCGCTCGGCAACTTTGCCTCTTTCGGTTTGGATGCCGATTGCTTCTTCGGCTTGCCATCGTCCAGATCGAGCGGCAGATCGTCGGTCGGAAAGCCCAGGTGTTGAACGGTGCCGGAATGGTCGAGAATCAGGGCGCGCGTCTTGCCTTCGGACGGACGCAGGACGCGGCCCGCCATCTGCACGTAGCGAATCAGGCTCTTTGTCGGACGGGCGAGAATCAGGGTTTGGCAGAAGGGCGCATCCCAGCCCTCGGCGAGCAGCGATGCATTGCTGATGATCGTCGTCTGACCGTTTTCGAAGCGCTTGAGGGCTTCACGCCGGCTGTCGGTGTCGTCGTAGCAATCGATGTGTTCAGCCTTCACGCCGGCCGCCAGAAACTGCTCAACGATGTGTTTGCTGTGTGCGATGTTCGAAGCGAACACAACCGTAGGCGTACCTTTCGCCAGGCGCATCCAGTGCGAAACGATATCGCCGATCAATTCCGGCTTGTCGGTCGCATTGCCAACATCCATGTCCGAAAAATCCATCTCGCCGAACTTGTTCCGAACCTGCTTGAATCCGGTCATGTCCGGCTCAGACGGGGCATAGATGTCGCAGTCGACCAGGAACCCCTCATCGATCAGTTCGCGGATGCTCGATGCAACCACCATGCGCTCGAACAGCGGGCCGCCGAGCTTGTCGTACACCTTGCCCAGCCCCTTAGCGAACGGAGACGCTGAGAGGCCGATTACGGGCTTCCCTGCGAATGTTTCGATGATGCCGCGGTAGTCTTTCGAGCCCGCCACGCCGTGCGCTTCGTCGATGATGATGAAATCGACGTCCGGGATTCCGCGCTTGGCGACGGTCTGGATCGAGCAAACCAGCACGTGCTCATACTCGCGGCGGCTGTTCTGGCCTTGGATGATTCCGTGATCGATGCCGTACTTGCGGAACGTCTTCGAGGCCTGTTCGACGAGCTGAATCCGGTTCGCGAGGAATGCAACGCGCTTGCCCTTGAGGCGCGCACCTTTGACCAGGCCAACGGACAACGCGGTTTTGCCGCAACCGGTCGGACCGTAAAGCATCTGGCGAAGATAACCCTCACCCAAGCCAGTGCGAAGGGCTTGAATCGCAGCGGCCTGGTACGGACGCAAGTCGAGTTCAGCAACCAAAGGCCCCGAGCCAAGGGGAGGGGTTTCCGAAACGGCGGCGGCAAATTCGGTGTCGGCGAAATTCACGATCTCTCCCTATGGCTTATCAAAGGGGTTAGTAGAGTCTTCCTCTGGCTGGGTGGTTTTAATACCCGAAGGTGAAGAAGGAGAAGCAGTAGAAGAGCCGTCACCTTGGTACTCACCTTGCCGATTGCTTGGTGAATCACCTTTCCGTTCACCATCCCGACGGGTTGGTGAAGACTTAGGTGATGTCCAATCGTCCGGCAGGGTGTCCGATTTGTCTTGATTGCAATCGACACAAGACGGGACCATGTTGTCGAACGTATGGCGACCACCCTTCGCTCTAGGATGCAAGTGATCGATTTCCCAAACATCGCCCAACACTTCGCCGCAGTGATGACAAGCGCCGGATGTCTTCGCCAGGACCTTGGCACGCAGCTTTGCGCGCTCGGAACCGTCTTTGGTGCGGCGCGGTGCGGTCTTGGGCTGATCCCCCTTTCCATCCACACCAAAACGGGTCGCGGCACCGGCGTTTTGCCGCACATATTCATCCTTTACCATCCGTGAGGAGTACCAAATTGGGCCAAGCTGCTGACACACCAAAGTTACGGGTTCTCCGTCCTTTCGACCTGATCGCGGCACATAGACGAACGCCTTGACCGGATCGTCTTTGTCGGCACCCTTCAGGATTCCCTTATCCACCAGCGACCGCAGCGATGCCACGGTGCTATTTACTGCTTGCGCGATTTCCTTCAACGGCCAGCGGAGAATCCCGTACTCCTCCTGGTCGTGCATCAAACACATGACATCGACCCACAGGCCCTTCTCGGCGTGCGTGCACCGGCGCAGGTTGCTGTTCGAAGTCCAGTCGCCCGGATAGAACTGAAAGGAAGGGCGCCTCATACCTGCTCCCTGATCCGGTTCCAACAGATGCCGCAGAAATAGCGGAACACCTTCGAATTGCTATGAATCCACCGATTACCCGCAATTTCCATCGCCTCTATCACTTCGAATACATCCAGTTTCTCGATAAAATTCCGCACGCTGATGCGTGAAGACTCGGAAAGTTCGTAGCCAGGCACGAACCGCTCGTACACTTCATTGACGCGCTCGATCTCGGCCTCGATCCGGCTGCGCTTGGCTTGGATGACGGCGTGATAGCCACGCAACTGCTCTTCGCGCTCCGCAATCTCCACCGCCTTATCGGCCAACGACTGAGGAATGGCATCCAGCGAGCGCGCGCCCTTACCGCGATTGCACGGAAAGCAGGCGGTGATGTAATTATCGAATTCCTCGGCGCCACCCTCGGCGAGCGCAACGATATGATCGACCTCGAGCTTTACTTCCGGCGGGTGAGCGCCGCAGTACTGGCATGTGAAACCATCGCGCTTAAAAACTTCGAAGCGCGTCGTCTTGCTCATCGGTTTGCGCTTTGTTGCCAATTACTTCCCCTTGCCAACACAAGCCGTAGCCGTAACATCGCGCAGATACGCGGCGATTTCGGCCTTCAGTTCTTTGCCCAACTGCATGCGTACTTCGATAGCCGTCGACACCGTGATGCGCGCGATCAGTTCGTTGATCTGGAGCAGCGAGACGTCGAGTGCAACGGATTCGCGCGCATTCATACCCCCTCCCTGACCGCAACCCGCCGTGCTTCCCTCGCCGCACTCTCCGCGACCTCGCTTTCAGCCTGGGCGAGCAGGTAACGGACGTTGTCGACCAGAGAGCGCAGGAGAGCGAGCGTGGCTTCAGTGGGACCGGACGCCATGGAATTACCGGCAGCGTCGAGCTGACGGCGACAGAGCATGTAGGATTCGGCGGTGCCGAAGAGTTCGGTCATTTCAGTGCCCCGAAAAAACGACGAGCAAAGCGAGGATCGGCATTGCGCAAAGACCGATCAGACACATCCCCACAAACACCGGATGCGTGATGACCTGATCCACCATGGAGCGTGCAGGGAGGGATACTTCGTGGGCGTGGCGAAGACGTTGCATTTCGGTTGTGACGCCGGTGTCGGGGAGGGTCATGCTGCGCTCCTGATATCGCGAAATAGACGGCGTTCTACGGCGCGTTCTGAGCGTTCGCGTTCAAGTTCTTCCTTGAGCAGCCTGTTCTCGCGCTCAAGTTCAGTTTCCTGGCGACGAAGACTGTAGAGGTCATAGCCTCGGCTCTGAACCAGCCAAAGCATCGGGGCCTCATTTCCAGCCAAGTCCATCAATGCGCAAAGCTTATCGACAGGAAAGTGAGCCTCTCCGCGATGCATGCGACTCCAGTGGCCGGCGTCAATGTCGAGCGCTGA
Source organism: Paraburkholderia gardini (assembly GCF_907164545.1). Classification (NCBI taxonomy): domain Bacteria; kingdom Pseudomonadati; phylum Pseudomonadota; class Betaproteobacteria; order Burkholderiales; family Burkholderiaceae; genus Paraburkholderia; species Paraburkholderia gardini. The sequence goes on from NZ_CAJQZB010000003.1 coordinate 72,794, forward strand.
ATAAATTTCCTTGTCCGCTTCGAAGCCCCCGAGTGAAATGCACAACTTGATCGCAGCCAGAAACGATGGTTGTTGCGTGATCAAGCGCCCGTCGATATCTTGCGGGGGCCTTACAAGGTCAAGAGGAATCTGTTTAGTGGCCACGATTTGAAATCCAGATTGAAATTGAGTCGCGCAAGATTGCCGTAGACATTTACTGCCAATTTGTCGTGAGCTAGAGCTGCTGCGATTTCGCTTACGAAAAAGCCGCCATAGTGATCACCAACGCGCGCGATAAAACCATTTCCCTGTTTAAAGACGCCCCGATACTTTTTCCCGCTTTTGAAGTCTCGGTTATGTGCGTTCTGTGCGTATGTGGCAGCGGCGATGTTCCTGCGTGAATTATTCAGGCCATTACCGTCCTCGTGATCCACGATAGGAGTCGAACTTTCATGCAACCCTAAAATTAGGCGATGCATGTACAGGCGTTTTGTGCGGCCCTCGACCGATCGATCACATACGGCGTAATGTGTATTCTTAAAGCGATATGCGCGCCATCTGTACTGATCGAGCAACGGAACATCTGCCGCGTCAACAGTCACTGTGAAGCCGTTTTCAAGAGGGTAGTCAACGAGTTGCATTTTTTAAGACTTCCTTTGACGGTCCAATTTAGGGTCAAATTTAGGGGTACTAAGACCCCATGAGAAAACCTTGAAACCTGAACCGTTATGCAGCTACTGCTTTGTTTTCCTTGAGCCCGCGATCGCTGTAACCGCCTGTCGATGGCTGGGCGTCGTCCATGCCTTTCATGCGTTCGACCTCAGCGCCATCCAATTCCGGCCAAAGCAGCCACCAGTCATCAGGACGGAGATCCTTTCTGGTGATCGCGCCATCTGTCGCCAGTTCGAGCGCGACACAGTTTTCCGGGCTCGGAGCACGGTCGCCATAGGCGTGCTGCCATTGACGCAATTGCGCATTACTCTTAATGGCATAACCGAGAGAGCGCATACGGAGACGAAGCTCGGTAACACTGAGTGCGTCAGGCAAAGCAAGGTATTGGTCGAGTGTCATGGCTTCATATCAGTAGCGAACGGTCTTAGTATAGAAGCCATCGCTACGCTATGCAAGCATCAATCGCTACGCGTAGCGCATGCTACGCTCATACCATGAATGAAATAGAATTAGCGCGCCTGCGCGTTGACCTTTTGCAGGCTGCCATCAGTAAGGTCACTGGCACTCCCGAGAAGCCAGAGGGAAACCAGACGGAATTTGGCCGTCTCTTGAAATACAAGGACGGCGCCTTTGTTCGTCAGATGATTTCCGGTACAAAGCCCGTTACTGAAAAAACGATACGAAAGATAGAAGCATTGCCTGACATGGCCGGATGGTTCACTGGACACGCGGCATTGGCGAGCGCCGGAGCGCCGTTCGCTACTGAGCACAAAAAAGGTGCAAACGATACTTCGATTAGGAGCGAAAGGTCCGCAGTCCTTGCACGATTGCTGCCCGACGGAAGCGGTAACTTAGTCACATGGGACAACCCGGAAGACCTTGATCCCGACAGCGATCGGGTATGGATCGACCGCTATGACTATCGTTACTCAGCGGGGAACGGCGTGATTCAATGGGAAGTTAGACAGAAAAAAGCGCTGCCGTTTGATATCGGCTTTTTCAAGGCGCTCGGCGTGAGGCCCCAAGATTGCAAGTTGGCGCAGGTTCATGGCCGCAGCATGGAGCCCTATTTGTTCAATCGCGACATGATGATGATTTGCACGGCAAATAATCGGGTTAAGGATGGCCTGATTTATGCCGTGACGTTCGAAGATGAACCCTTGGTTAAACAGATTTTCAAGGAACCGGAAGGGGCTCTCCGTCTACATTCCTACAATCCAGAGTTTCCGGATAAGATCATCGCCGCAGATCAGCTCGAGGGATTGCAGGTCGCGGGCGAAGTCGTATATCGGTCGGGATCGGGCCTCGCTGGGGGAAATTAATGAATATCAAGCCGATCATCTTGCTTCTAGCGTGCAGCATCGCATCTCCCGCCTTTGCAACGACGCCGGACCAGATGACAACATGTTCGCTCAAGGCGGAACTCTATGCGTCTGCGGCAAAAATGCGTGACGAGAACCAAACACCGCAAGATGCGGCCAAGTTTCTTGGCGCGTACAAAGGTAAGTACATTTCTGCCGACGACTTCAAGAATGTGATCAACACAGTCTATTTCGACGACCGTTTTGCGAATGCTGGCGGCTTTGCGCTACAGAAACAGATGCTGGATTACTGTCTGAACGGCCCTCCTCCAGCATTGCAACCATTGGAGTAATGATCGAGCACCGGAAGTACAACCATTGATGAAAAAAGACATTGAAAACGAAATCAACAAGATGCGGGAAGACATTGAAAACATGTTTGCTGCATATGGCGTAATGCATGATGGTGTGAAGAAGATCGCAGAGGATATCGCGCTGCGACTCAGGAATCGCCGGGATGAAGACCTAACCGAACATGAGAAGGAACTCATCAATATCGCGAGAAACCTGATTGATCTTCTTATGACAGCTCGAGCAGGTATCGAAAAAGCTGCCAAACATGACTGAAGCACAAGAACTGTTAGACCGGATCGCCAAAACACCGCCGCCGCCGAGGCCACCTGTAATTGACAGGAACAGCAGCAATGGTGATGATGGCGGCATGGAAGAGCGCCTAAAAGCCTTGGAGCATACTGTGGCCGTCATCGAAGCGAAATTACCCGATCTTGCGACGAATGATGGGGTCGATGCGCGCCTGTCAAAAACGGAAACGAAGATCATCGTCTGGGTTGTGGGTGCCGTCATTGCGACGGGCCTAGCAGGTAAGTTCATTTTCCCGGCTAACACTCCCGCAGTTGCCCCAACTCCTGCGCCAATAATTATTCAGGTGCCCGCCGTTCCTCAAGCCACAGCCCCTGCAATCGGCAGCCCGGCGGCCAAGTCGACCAAATAATAATGTCTCCGGCGCGAGCCGGCTTGAGTCTGGCGCACTAAGGTGCGGCAGCGGCCCCACTAGGGGCGTCGAACTAAGCCCAGTCCCGCGCTGGGCTTTTTCACATCTGGCGCACCCTGAACACGTCTGGGTAGCTCAGTCTCACCAGCCGCGCGCCGGCATTCACCAGCACTTCCATCTCCCGGTCACTGAGCATCCGCTCCAACTCGGCCAGCAAATCCGCATATCTCTCGATCGGTGCCCACGTTCCTTGCGAGCTCGCCTCGGTCATCTTCAGCAATACCTCTTCTCGCGTCATGGCGGCCTCCTGGTGATGTTGTCAGTTTAGATGATCTATCGACTGCAGGCGGTCATTTGCGCTCGTAGCGATAGCACCTATCGGCCCATCCTCTCAGTAGGAAAATGCAATCGACGTCAGTAGCGAACGCTACTTGCAATATTCAGTAGCGACGGCTACTATTTCACTCAGGCAACCACCCAACCCCACACCCCACTACTGGAGACCGAGATGAGCAAGAAGCACGAGAAACGTACCCGCGCCGAAATCCTTGCCAAACGTCAGCAGCCGATTCAGGAAGTTCGCGTTCATCGCGAGATTCGCACGCCGCAAGGTCCGCTTCTGGTTCCGCAGTCGACATCGAGCGAGAAGCTGCGTGCCGCATTCGATGCTTCGAAATACATGCCGCACTTCGGCGCCAAGCAGCAAGCCAAGTTGCAAAAGGTAGCGCTGAAGCTCGCCGCCTAAAGGTCGAAACCGCTTCGGCGGTCTACGGGTTAGGCCCGTACTGACGAGATCGTCAGGCAGCAAGCACAGGCGCACGGCGCGTCCTGGTAGGGCAAGTTCTTTGGTCACTGTTATAGCGCACGACACGTAAGGCCGGAACATCGGAGATATCTGTCGAGCCGTTGTCGTCATGGTCGACACGAGATACAGAACAACGAACCATCCCCCGCAAGGGGCGCGAACCAAGGAAAGGCTACCGATCGCGAAATAATCGGGGCAACCGAGGCAGTCATCGGAACAGGATTCGGGTGGCTGTTGCGGAGTAGGACGGACCCTGGCCGGAGCCAGCATCGCTGGGTGTAGCCGGATGGGTCCGAAGGCAGTTTTTACGAGAGGGCATGCACTCCCAACAAAGTGCAATTGCGCGAAACCACTGCACCGGTCGTTCTGCATATGCGACGGCGGAGGCGGTGACGCTAGCTGACGAAACACACTCCCTGATAGTGCTGTGCCTTCTCCTAAGAATTGTCCTCCCCGAGCGCGAAAGCGCGTGGACGTCCTGCTAATCGGGTAAGGCAGGAACTGAAGGTGCGACCAGAAATAGAGGCGAACGACGTACGTCTAGCACGCACTTAGCTCCGTCCGACTTGCGCCCGTAAGGCGCTCCTCAACCCCTGAGCGCCTGAAGTAAGGGCGGCTTGCGCACGGAAGTCCTCACCCGAAAGTGCGCGGGCGGTTTCTTGGTGAGGCCCTCGCTGGGTTATGCGATGACAGGCCGGAAAAGGACGGTCCACCTGACGCCAATGATGAGCGCGTCCCCGGACGAGAGTAACCGGGACTTTCAGGCGTGGCGATTGGCGGGTAATGCCGCGAGGAATTGACGGGCTCATAACCCAAACCAGTTCCTGCTGCCAACAGTCGCCACACCTGAATGCTGCAATTCAAAGAATGCTGACGCGAAGTACGGAGACGAACGCAAGTACGGTGAATCACAGTAGGCGCCCCGTACGCCGAACCGAGAAGAACCCGAACCCCGACCATGTACCCGAACCGCTGAATGCATGCCATGCGGGCTCTAAGCGCTGACACCCCGGAAAGACGGGGACTTTCAGGCGTGGCGATTGGCCCGGTAAGAGTCCGGCTAAGAAGCGAAGCGTGTCGCGCACACGTGCCACCAGTCGCCACGACCTGAGAGTTGCTTTTTGCGGTACGTACCGGCGTGATCCGGCTTAGAGGGCGAATCCCGACCCGCCGAACGTTCGGGGAAATTGCTGAGAGAGGTTGCCATGAAGAAGTGACCAACGCAGTGACCTAAGGCGAAGTTAGCCCGTAGAAGCGAAACGAAATTCGCATGGGAACACACTTGCCCGATGGTTGAGGAGCATCCCTCCCTCGCTAACCAGATGACGGCGCCATAGAGAACACGAGGTCGCAGCACACTGCCGGGCCTGACGATCCGGATGCACACCCATAGCGTGTCGAGTGGTTCGCGTAACGGACTGCAGTATTGAAGCGAGAGTACTGAACTCCCTGCATGGCCGACCATCGCCGTGGCGATCCGCGAGACCACGTTCTCGCGCAGTAACTACGGCTCAAGGCCCCCTGCATAGCGCCAGTGCTCTCGCTTGAATGCTGAACAGCAGTTTGGGAAGGTGTAGCTCAGATACCGAATGGGGTTGCCTGACGAGGCGGCCCGTGTAGGCGAGGGGATGCAGGGACGAAAGGGAATGATCGCGCCTAGCTAGCGTGGATGACCCCGGTAATCCCGTAATCGCTTCGAGAGAGCACTATCCACGCGGGTAGAGGTCGCACACTGCCACCTTCCCAAACTGCTGAATTCCTCGCCCAGCGGATAGCCGGGCAATCCAGCCGTAAGGCATAGCGATATGGGATGGGGTCCGCTAGACCCTTTCATTGAATAACTTGGGGCGTTGCCTTTTGCGACGCTGTTAGGACTACAAACAGGAGAGAAGAATGAACATCCAGATTCTGAACCGCTGGACACTGCGCGTCATCTTTGAATGCGAGGCTGATTCGATGAAGGCCGCAGTCGAACTGGCTTGCAAGCAGGGCGTTAGTCTGAGTGACAGCGACCTGAGTGACAGCAACCTGAGTGGCAGCGACCTGCGTGGCAGCAACCTGCGTGGCAGCGACCTGAGTGGCAGCGACCTGCGTGGCAGCAACCTGAGTGGCAGCGACCTGCGTGGCAGCAACCTGAGTGGCAGCGACCTGAGTGGTGTCCCAAAAATCCCAAATATCCATCAAACGATCTACGCCGCTGCATCCCAGCCGCAAGCACTGGACATGTCAACGTGGCATGGCGATAGCGCGTGCGGAACCACCCACTGTCGCGCTGGCTGGGTCGTCGCATTGGCAGGCGATGGTGGCAAAGCCCTCGAACGGGCAATGGGAACGCCAACCGCCGCAACCCTGATTTATCTCGCAAGTGATCCGGCTCGATGGAATAACGAACGTCTTCCGGATTTCTATTGCGGAAATAACGAAGCGCTTAAGGACATGAAACGCATGGCGGAAGAGGAAGGCGCGGCCTGACCACTGTTTTTTACGCGCTGAATTCTACCGGCGAGATCACCGAAGCAGATTAGGAGACCCATCATGACCACATCCCACTACATCACCAAAATCGTCTTCCGTGGCCTTCTCGGCTCCGGAGGGTACTACGTTGCGCAGAGTTACGGCCTGATGTATGGCCGCAGATTTGTGCCGCTTAAAGATGTTGTCTGGGCATAGATGCTATGCGCGACTTCGGATCATGGTTCGGCGAGCAGGGTAGCGAGCCGAAAGAGGTTGACGGCAGCGCGTGGTTTGAATGCCGCCGTTGCGGGAAGAGCGAAACCGTGGGCCTGAAAGCTTACGAAAACGGCGATACCGGCTGGTATGTCGGGGAAGAAGTAGAGGCCGACGAGACTTATCACGGCGTCTGTGGCGGCTCTCAATTCTGTCTGCCATGAGGAGAGGAAATGAAACCGTTTGACCTTGAACGCGCACTTGCTGGCGATCTGATCCGCATTGCACCTGGCTACGGTTCGTCGGAATGGCAGCCGTGCCACTTTATTGGCGTGTCGCTAGACGGCCATCCGGTTGTAGAGCCTAAGTCCCGACTTGGATATCCGGTTGTTGTGACGAACCGCGACCATCTGTGCATGGCGCCCCTCAAGCGCACGGTTTACGTCACCTTGCACCGGCAACGCAACGGCATTCTCCACGCATTTGCATTTTACGACGCGTCAGAGGCAAGCACGAGGGCTGGCAACTCGAGCAACTGCCTCGGCACTTTCCCTATCGAAATCGAGGACTGACATGGACACCAAACTCTACTGGATCGCTGCGGTATCGCTAATTCTTGCGGCCGCGATCGCATGGACTTGCGGCAAACAGAGTGATGAAGCAGATAAACGAGCGGGAGTGAAGTGATGCAAACGGATATCGAAGAACGGGTGAAAAAGGAAGTTTCCTTCTGGGCGTCATGCGAGCCGGACGCCATCAAGAACACAGACAGTTTCCTCAATGATTTCGGGTTCGACTCCCTGGATGCTGTCGAATTCATCATGGCAATCGAAGATGAGTTCGGCATCGAAATCAGCGACGAAGACGCCGCGAAAATCGCTACGGTACAGCAGGCGATTGATTACGTGATGGCGAATGTGAAGGCCTGATTCCCCGAAGCCAGCGCGGCTAAAGAGCGTCAAGTCAGGTGGGAAGCCTGGCGCCCTGAGCGGATCGTTCTGTACGGCGTGGAGCTTCGAGCTATGAAGCGCCGAGTTGGTATCTGGGGACGCATTCGCGCATATGCACTGCGCGCCCAGTACTGGCGTAGCGGACAACGACACTCCGGTGAGAATCCTCAGTTGCAGAGCGATCCGCTCAGGGCAATACCTAATACAAATAGCACTCCTACAGGAGAACGTTGTGGGCAAATTTGCGAATCAATCCAACTGGGAGCAGTTCAAGCCACTGGCGAACGCTCCCGAGTATTACGAAGAGCCAGAGCCGCCAGTCATTCTTGATGACGACGAGCTTGCGCAACTAGGCAGCGAAGCCTACTGGACCCGACTCGACGCGACCGCCGACGAACTGGCTGAGGCGCGGAGGGGGTATGCGAGACCTGTGTGCCGTGTTTCGCTGTGGGATGAGGCGCCCATTCGTTCTGTGTTTTCGCACGTAGGCGTGAGATGAAAATTATCCAACTCGCCGTAGCCCTGAACGATCAGGGCGAAGAAAGCCTGTACGCATTGACCGATGCCAATATGACTTTCAAATGGAGATGGGCCGTACCGCCTCGCAAGACTGCGGACGGTTTTGTCGACGGGTGGACAGAAGGATGGCTGTTGATGGGCGATCAGTTTTCGGAACTGGTCAAGCATCCGGACGATACGGGAGGGACGCCGTGAGCGCCAATTGGGAAATCGTTGATTCGTCGGATGCCGACTATACGGTATCCATTAGCGCCGAAGCACGAAGACGCTACGCGGAAGACGGCTTGCGTCGCGCGGATAACGACAATGCGCTGCTCAAGGCGACCGCCAGGGCGCACGAGATTCTGGCTGGTGCTGCGTGCGGTGGACTCGTCGTGGCGTTCGTGTGGGCCATTTTCAGGGGTCTGTAATGAGACAGCTTTTCGCGTTGCGCAAGTCGCTCAGAGAGTACGGGGCGCATTTCAATCCGGAGCAACGTCGGTCGTGGCTTGCTCAACGGGCCAGGTTGACGCTTAAGGTCAACATCGGCGGCGGATACGTTCCGCCTAGCGTCGCACGGCAGTTTGTTCAGATGGATTCAATAAGGGGAGCAGCGTGAATCAGCAGGAAATCGAGATGCGATTAGGCAACCTTCGTACCGATCAAGGAAAACTTAACAAGGAAATCGAGGCGCTTGAAAAACAACTCGCGGAAATCAAATCACCGTTCGTTGTCGGCGAAAAGATCGAATTCCGATATGGGCGTGGACGCATTCAGGGTGTTGTGATTGGAGTTTTTCCCCGTTACGGAAATTACATGCTGGTCGCACAGCGTCTCAAGAAAGATGGTTCGCTTGGTGCGACTGTATCTGTTTTCACGTATGACAAGCCAGAAAAGGTGGCGGCATGACCGAATCCAAAGAACTAACCGTGGTCGAGCGCGCTGCAATTGCGCTTGGTGCCGACGAGGGCGAAAAGCAGTTGATCGCCCTGGCGCAGAAGTACACAGACATAACGGACATCAAGAATCCTGCTGGCCGCACGCAATGCCACGCGGCGGCGATGGAACTGGGCAACGCACGCATCAACGTGGACAAGACCGGCAAAGCTGCCCGCGAGGATGCCAACGCGTTCCAGAAGGCGGTGATTGCTGAAGTGGCGCGGCGTGTTGCGATCGTCAAACCGGAAGAGGATCGGTTGCTTTCGATCCGCGACGATTACGACGCCGAAGTCGCCCGGGAGAAAGCCGCCAAGCTCGCTGCCGAGCAACAGCGTGTCGCCGCGATCCGTCAGAAGATCGACGCCATGCGCAACCGGCCGGCAGAGATGGTCGGCATGCCGTCCGACGAAATCGGAGAGATTGCCGATGTCCTGTCTGAAACCGTAATCGACCTTGCGACCTATATGGAATTCGCTGGTGAGTGCCAGGTCGAGCGCGATCACGCCGTCAAGAAGCTCCGCGAGATGCAGGCGACCCAGCAAGCCGTCGAACAGGCCGTCGCCGAAGCCGCCCGTCACGCTGAGGCAGATCGCATTGAACGCGAACGAGTGGCCGAAGCGAACAGAGTCGAAGCGAAACGGCTTGCCGATCTTGCCGCCGAGTTGGAGCGCCAGGCTAAAGAGGCCCGCGACAAACAGGCCGAAGCCGATCGACTCGCGCGGGAACAACGGGAAGCCGCCGACCGTGAGGCACAGACCGCGCGAGAAGAGGCCGACCGCATTGCAGCAGCAAAGTTGGCTGAGCGACAAGCCGAGATGGACCGCCAACAGGCGGCCATTGACGCAGCCAAAGCAGAGCAGGAACGCATTGCGCGAGAGGCACAGGAGGCCGCTGAAGCCGAAGCCGCGCGCATCGCCCAGGCCGAAGCAGACCGGATTTTTGCCGAACAGGAGCGCGTTGCGGCAGAGCAGGCGGCGGAAGCGGCGCGTGTTGAGGGCGAGAGGCGTGCGGCATTGGCGGAGCAGGCGCGTCGCGAACACACCAATTTCATCATCAACGGCCCGGGCGATGCCGAACTTGTCAAGGTCATTGCCGAGCATTACGACGTCGAGCTTGGCGACGCGATGGAATGGTTCAAAAAATTCGACTACGTTGCAGCAGATGAGCATTTTGCCGCCGCGAATGTCAAGCGAGCAGCATAACCAACCCTCAACGCCTGGCAGAGTCTCAGGCACGGAGAAATCATGGCTAACAACATCGTAGCAAGCAGTATGACAACCTCGCTCGCGTCGAAACTGGCGCAGCGTTTCGGCATGGATGCCAACCCGGAAGTGCTGGACATCCTGAAGAGTACCTGTTTCAAGGGGCAGGTAAGCGACGCCCAGATGTGTGCCCTTCTGGTGGTCGCCAACCAGTACGGCCTAAATCCCTTCACCAAGGAAATCTACGCCTTCCCTGACAAGAACAACGGGATTATCCCGGTGGTGGGCGTCGATGGATGGGCTCGGATCATCAACGAGAACGCCCAGTTCGACGGCATGGACTTTGTGCAGGACGACAAGGAATGCACCTGCATCATCTATCGAAAGGATCGCTCGCACCCGATCAAGGTCACTGAGTATCTGGAAGAGTGTAAGCGCGGCACCCAGCCATGGACATCGCATCCGAAGCGCATGTTGCGCCACAAGGCAATGATCCAGTGCGCCCGCCTGGCGTTCGGCTATGTCGGCATCTACGACCAGGATGAAGCGGAGCGGATTGTCGACATGGGGCCGGTCAGCGAGGTCAAGAAAACGCCGACGCAGACAGCCGAAGCGGCGCGACCTACTGCGGAGCGCACGGAGCGCCACGGCGTTCTGATTGGCGAACTGGAGTTCATTGCCAAGGAGGGCGGCCAGGAGGCGCTAGCGAAGGCGTGGGCCGGCGGTGTTCTGCCGAACGGCGACAAGTTGGAGGCCATCGACCGCAAGGCAATCGGAATTGACGAACTAAACCGCCTCAAGGCCATTGCTGGCGCGGAGGATGTTTCGGCAACGGAGGTAATCGAAAATGAGTGACGTGATTGAGCAAGGCACTGATGCATGGCGAGAACAGCGCGCCGGCAAAATTACTGCGTCATGCTTTGGTGACGCTATCGACATAGCCGAGGCCGAACCCGGTGCAGTCTACAAATCAGGGCCGCGCAAGGGTCAACCGAAGTTGCCGGAATCGTCAGCGGCGCGTAACACCTATATGCGCGTCGTGGCATTCGAGCGCACCTCCGGCGTTCCGAAGCATGAAATCGGCGCCAAGTCCCTGAACTGGGGCAAAGATATCGAATCGTTCGCACGCGAAGCGTACCAGGTCGAGACGGGAAATATCGTCGTTGAAAGCGGCTTTATCGTGCATCCGCAGTTCGATTTTATCGGCTGTAGTCCAGACGGACTTGTAGGCAAGCCAGGCGGTATCGAAATGAAGTGCCCGCTTGACGAACAGGTGCATATCAAGACGATTCTGGAGGGGATGCCGAAAGAGCACCTTCCGCAGGTTCAGGGCGGAATGCTTTGTACGGGCCGCGAGTGGTGGGATTTTGTTTCGTACGATCCGCGCCAGAAGGAAAGTCTTCGCCTCTACGTGCAGCGCATCTATCGCGATGAAGAGTACATCCGCAAGCTGCTCGTCGGCCTGCATCAGTTCAACGCCGAAGTCGAGGCCATGATTGCCACGCTCGAAAGACGGGCTTCGGGCGAAACCGTGCTTCGGCAACACGCCGCCTGAACCCATCACGCCCACCCACGGCATACCGTTTGGCGCTTAGCAGGCATCGGAAGAGAAATGAAAATCTGTTCAATTGAAGGATGTGCCGGGCCGCATTCTGCAAAAGGAATGTGTCCAGTGCATTATTCCCGCATGAAGAGGCGTGATGATCGCATAGCTCGCGATCACGGGACTGATTCCAATTCAAGAAAGATAAAGGGTAAATATCATCCAATAGAAAAAGGGCAGAGATTTGGCATTCTTACGGCTATTCAGAGTTTAGGAAAAAGGAACGAACGCGGCTTTTGGTTATTTCGATGCGATTGCGGAAACGAAATTGAAAAAGCATCAAAATCAGTCAAGGAATCTATAAATCCATCGTGCGGATGCCGACCAAGGTCTTCGACGCATGGACTGAGAGATAAATTTCAAGGATCAACCAGACGGAACGCAGCAGAGTATGAATCTTATAAATCTGCCATCCGCCGTTGCTACAGCCAAAAGTGCGCATCCTACGCTCGATACGGAGGGCGCGGCATAAAAATGTGTGAAAAATGGAAGGAATCATTTCTTTCGTTCTTGGCTGATATGGGAAAGAGGCCGCCAGGTACTTCTCTTGAACGACTCGACAATAACAAAAACTACGAGCCTGAAAATTGTGTTTGGGCGACCGCTAAACAGCAAACGCGAAATCGACGCGATACGGTAAAAATTCAATTTAATGAATCCATCATCCCCCTAGCGAGTGCCGCAGAATTGCTAGGGGTTTCATATGCAGTCGCCTATCGGTGGATGGTGAGCGGAGAACTAAAGCGGATCGACCAATAAACCTAACCCCATCCGAGCAGCGCGCGAAGCAATCGAACAAGTGAGGATGTATGACACAGAAGACTGAAGACGTAGAGGTGACCGAAGAAGAAATCACCGCAGCGTGCACCGCCTATACGCGAGCAAGCGGCGTTCTGCGCGATGTGATCCGAGATGTGTTGATCGCGTCACGCAAGGCATCAGTTGTCGCCCCCACCGCCGAGCAGGCAGACGCAGTGCGGGTGGATGTCGGGCCCAACCTCGAAGGCCTGCGCGACAAGTTGCTGACGCCGCGCGTGGTTGAGCGTACGTCGGATGGCTGGCTCTACCACCCCGACTACCCGACATGCGACGAAGGCACGCGTGCTGACAAATTGCTTGAGGCGTTCGGCATTGAGCCGGCATTCGTGGCGATGGAATCGGATTACCCCGACTTTGCCGATCGCTGGCATGAAGAAGGACTATCCGATTGCTCCGAATGGTCGCCGACACCGCCCACTGGTGATGGCTGGGTGCTGCTTGAAATCTACGACACCGAAGATGGCCCTTACGCGATGTTTGGTCGGGATTGGTATGCCGCCGAGCAGGCGCGCAAGAAAGAACACACTCGCCGACTCAGTGAGGCAGTCCGCCGCGCTCGCATTTACCGTGCCGCTTCATCCACCGGGGACCGGGCATGAGCGAAATCAAATACGCCGTCGAACAGCGTCTGCGTTTGATCGATTTTTTAGTCGCGCATTACGGCACGCTTCGCCGCGAGGTCATCGTTGACTACTTCGGCATCTCGACGCCCCAGGCAAGTCTGGACATCAGGCAATACATGGAGTTGGCACCCTTGAACCTCGCCTACGACAAGCATTCGAAGTGCTACCGGCGCGCTGACGATTTCAAGAGGGTGTGGTCATGACCGTTCCACTGACAAACTCGGCGCAGGAGCAATGATGACAGATGAACAGATCGACACAACTGCATTGCGCGAGCACGCAGGGAAGGGCTGGGGAGATGACTGCTTGTTGCCGAAGGCCAGCGTCAATCGTATGGCCGACGAGTTGGACTCGCTCCGCGCCCTGCTATCCGCAAGCAACCCTGCCGCCCTGCCGTTCGAGACACTCAAAGCGCTGTGGAAGAACGGTAGCGACAATCGTGACTTGCTGGAAGGGTCGATGGCCCACGCGTTCGCCTTGCGCATATTCGCGGCACAGAACGCCGCAACCCCCGCCGCTCCCGCGCAACCCTGCGGTGAGGACGCCGCCAATGTGGCGATGTTATTGACGGCCGAACAAAAATCAGCTCTGTCCCAAGCTGCGGACGTAATGGGAGCGAACGGATTCCATTGGGTCGAAGATACTTTGAGAGACCTCATCGCAGGGGCCAATGGGGCGATAGGGGAGCGGGAAGCGTTCCTGACATGGTGGTGCGAAGATGTGCCCGAATACATGCGCGAGAAGTGGAAGGAAAGTGTTGACGAATGTCTGCGCGACAACCGCGCGACGGACAAGTTGGTTGGCGCATGGGACGGCTTCCAGTTCGGCCTTACTGTCGCCCGCGCCGCACTACCCGCCGAAAAGGTGGCGCAAGCGGAGCCGGTAGCGTGGCGCACCAAGGAGTTCGTGATGAGCCGCCTTCAAGAGGCAGCAAAAGAGCCGCCATCGAAAAGGAGCGTTGGGAATGCAGACCGCCTGGCTGGCGATATCTGGCGCACCGTTCTGCTTTCTGACTTGCAAGAAATTGTTCGTCATGCCGCCGCCCCGCAGTCAACACAATCCCCTGACGGCCGCGTCATCGACAAGGCGATGGTGAAGCGCTTGGCTGTACAGCATGGGTTGTTGCCAGCACAGACGGAGCGGGCGATGACTCTCGATGAGTATCACGAGGACTATGGCTTCGTGGTCTGGTGGGCCTGGCAAGACGGAGAGTGGCTTGGCGAGCCGGCATGGATAGGCGCGCCTAGCGATAGCGATTGGCCCGGCTATCACACGCACTGGACAAAGCACCCGGCTTTTCCCGCCGCCGCGCAGCCAGCAAGCGGAGGCGACCATGACTGAGCGCGAACAGTTCGAGACTTGGGCGAAAACATGCGGCTACAAGTTGGACAAGTTCACCGACAACAGCAGTCGTCAGTGGTATGTGGACAAGAAAACCGCTGCTGCGTTTGATGGCTGGCAAGCATCCCGCCGCGTGGCGCTGGAGGAATCCGCAAAGGCCTGCGACGAGATAGCTAGCGATTGCTGGAGTCTCTACAAGGGCCGAGCACCCTACACGGGCAGGGAACCGGGGCGCGCTGATCCCGGAGTGCAGGGCGAGTCCGACGGTGCAGACAAATGCGCCGTTGCTATCCGCAAACTCGCCACGGAGACAAATAATGGTTGAAGACCTGATTAATGCCCTTCGCCGTATCGCGAAGATCTCTTACGGCGCGACGATCGAAGAGGCGCGATCTGTCGGCAAGACACAGCGCGAGGCTGCCGATCTGATCGAGCAGCAGGCCGCCCGCATCGCCGTACTCGAACAAGAGCTTCGCAACATCGCTAACGCCGATACCGTTGCGTGGGACGACCCGAGCCAATTCGAGGCATGGGCCAAGAGTCGGGCGCGGCATACGTTGGCGCGGATAGATAAGGAGAAGTAATGGGACTCGAAATCTGCGAAGAGCGCTGCAATCAGTGCCTGTTCAGCGAGAACCGTATCGTCAGCAAGACGCGCATGGCGCAGATCGTCCGTGACTGCCGGCGCAACGATACGTACTTCCAGTGCCACAAGCACACTATAGCCGGCCGCGATGTGATGTGCCACGGTTACTACGAAACCCAGCCGCCAAGCCAGATGCAGTGCATTGCTGAGCGGTTGAATGCGATTGAGTTTGTGCCGACGCCGAAGGAGGGATTATGAGCAGAAGCGGATATAGCGACGATTACGACTGGCTGAACCTGTGGCGCGGCGCCGTCGAGCGCTCCATTCGTGGCAAGCGCGGTCAAACGGCGTTGCAGGAACTGGCTGCGGCACTGGACGCGATGACAGAAAAAACACTCGCCGCAGAATCTCTTGTGACCGAGGACGGCGAGTTCTGCACTTTGGGTGTGCTGGGTCAGGCACGTGGTCTCAACATGAAACCGCTAGACCCCGAAGACTGGGATGCAGTTGCGAAGGCATTCAACATGGCACCCGCCATGGTGCGCGAAATCGTCTACGAGAACGATGAGGTGCTGGACGATTACAAATGGGTCGATGTCGAGATTTACGGCCCCGTTCGTCCTTACGAGCGTCACATTAGATCGGTGCGCATCGCCATTCCGGAGGAAGTGCTTGGCCCGCAACGCTGGCAACGCATGCGCCAGTGGGTCGAGTCGAATCTGGTCAAGGAAGCGAAATGATTCCAGAAACATGCAGTCATGGCATTCCCTGGCACGCCGACTGCCCGCAGTGCGCCCTCGTCTCTGCAAAAGAGGCGGTTCGGCACTGGGGACCGCTAGTAGACGAAAGTCGCCGGCTGATCGAAGAAATGGAACAGACAACTGAGGGGCAGACGTGAGCAAGAAAACCAATGTCGCGCACGAGAACGTGAGCAAGCTTGCGTCGCTCGGAATCGCCGCGATGGAGTATGAGGTAGCCAGACGTTCAGCCTACGTAGAGCTTAAAGCTGTTCGCGATGCTCGCAAAGAGTGGAACATCGAAAATGGTCACGAAGAAGATTTGCCGCCCGAGGCGAAGCAACAGTATTCGGTGGCAGCCAAACGCCGGAAGAACGCACGCGAACGCCTGCAACGAATGATCTCGCGCTATCGGGATTGGCTGGATGGGGTGAATTCATGACCCTACCCACCAAACCCTGCGACCTCCCATGCCCCAAATGTGGCAGCGCAGACATCATGCGTAGTTTCTGGGCCAAGGGCGATCGCCGACAGGCGAAGGAATACAACCAGCTGATGAGCAACTACGTTACCGTCAGTTGCTGGAACGCCTACGCCACGAAGGATCATATCGTCCATCACTGCCGCTGCTGTCAATACGAATGGCATACGTTGCCGATGGTGGCTGTGAAGGTAGGGAAACGTGCGGAGGTGGAATCGTGAGCGACTGGCAACCAATCGAGACTGCGCCTGCTGAAGGCCAATTTCTCGTCTATATGCCCGATGAGAAGCGGCAACCTATTCAGGTCGCCAGGTGGCATCCGAATGTGAAGATTATAGGCGGCGCCTTTGCATTTGATTTGCCGCCGCCGACGCATTGGATGCCGTTGCCCGAACCACCGACAGGGACCTGACATGGAACGACGCGAAGTCATCGACCTGTTCGGCGAAACGGTCGTGCTTGAGATCAGCGAGTCGAAATCTGCGCGCAAGCCGACGAGGCCGAATGGGTATGCGGCACCACCGGGAACGGGGCCAGCGGGCGAACGATGTGGCACATGCGAACACGCGGCGCGGGTGAGCGGTAACACGGCAGGCACCTACAGAAAGTGCCTGCTCATGAAACCGAACTGGACGGCCGGACCCGGCTCCGACATTTTGTTTCGGTCGCCGGCTTGTCGGCATTGGGAGAAGGAACTTGAAAATCAGACTGAATGACTGGCTCAAATCCCAGTTCGACCCGGCTCCGGCGATCCGGACCGCACGCTTGTGGATCAAGGCAGGCAAGATTTATCCGCCACCGCAGAAAGTCGGGCGCGCCTACTACGTCGAGCAAAACGCAGTTTTTAACGACGGAACGCCTCGCCAACGCCTCGCCAATCGAATTCCACAGTGATATGGCAGCTCGACCGAGAATAAGAAGGCGGGCTAACTGGCCCGCAAATATGCATGAGCCGCGTCCTGCTTACTACACATGGCGCGATCCGCGCGACGGGAAGGTTTACATTCTGGGCCGCATCCCACTCGCGCAAGCCATTTACGAGGCGCAAGAAGCCAATGTAGTCGTCAGCGAATCGAAGGTGACCCGCTCGCTTGCCGAACGTCTGGCGGGCGAGCATAAGACCGTTTCCGACCTGATTGGCAAGATGCCGACTGAAGGATTTAAGGCATCCACGACGTCAGCGAGAAAATACTATGACGAAGCGATCACAAAGGCATTCGGCACGAAGGAATGCAAAGCGCTGACCGTCAAAGATATTTCTGACCTGATCGAGCCGATCAAGGATCGTGGGAAGTTGCGCTGGGCTCAGGCAATTCGAAGCCGACTCGTACAAATATGCGCAAAAGGTGTTGCGCTTGGCTGGATGGAAAAAAACGTTGCCGAGATCACTGAGCGCATGAAGGTGAAGGTCACGCGCCAACGGCTTTCGCTGGACGAGTTCAATCTCATTCTGGAAAAGGCGCCGCAAGTGGCTGAATGGTTGCCGAACGCCATGTTGCTCGCGCTGGTATCGGGTCAGGACAGGTCGACCATCGCCCGATGGGAGAAGGCGGCTGTTGTGGATGGCGTAGCGATTGTGCGCCGCTCGAAGACCGAGATCCGGATTGCGATTCCGTTGGCGCTTCGGATGGATGTAATCGGATTGTCATTGGCCGACGTGATCGGTCGATGCAATGGAACGGGCGTGGAGAGCAAGTATCTGATTCACCACCACCAGAAGTTCGCCAATTCGTTCAAGGGCCAGCACGTGAAGATCGGCAGCGTATCGCAGGCGTTCGCAGATGCGCGCGAGTTGGCCGGGATCATCGGAGCCAATGCGCCGACCTTCCACGAAATCCGTAGCCTTGCCAAGAGGCTGTACGTCGATCAGGGCAATGTGGACACGAAGGCGTTGCTAGGACACCTGAGCGATCAGACCGCAAATCTGTACGCAAACTCGCGCGGACTGGAGCCCGTGAAGGTCAAAATAACGTAGCATGGAACGTGTTCGTTTTGTCACAAGCTTTGAACAAATTTTCCACGCGCTACGCCACGACTGGCTTTGCGGGCAACGGGCCGTGTTGAAGGGACATGTACCACGCGCTGAGGAAGGCGAGAAGAACCGCGGCAACCGGCACACCGAGTGCGCGAACGTGAACCGCGACACCGAACCAGGATGCGTAAATCGTCGCGATCACCACCCACGTCGGCCATTCGGTGCGCCACGTCAGCGTGGTGGCGAGGTGGGCCAGGGTACGGCGCTGGGTGTCGTCGAGATAGTTCGCCACAGGCTGGTCCGCATCGTTACGAAAGGCTGCTGATACTGCGCGACGCGGTTAGACGGCACGCCCATTGAAGCCGATCGTAAAGGCCCATGTCGAATGACAGAACCAATTTCTCGCGGAAAGCATGTGCTGAAAAACGGAAAAGCCTGTTTCAACGGAATGAAGCGCGTGTCAGCTCTTCCGTGCGAGTTTGCACGCGTGGTCCATCAGCGGTTCCGCCGAGCCGCTGCCGTCGCCGAGATCCAGGCTGCTGTTGACGATCAGCCATCCGTCGCTTGCCGCGGAAGGGCCCGCGCCGGTCACGAGGATCGTCTGCGACGCCATCGTCGTATCGTCCGGAAGATTACGCGCGACGACCCTGAACGGATCGTCGGTCCCGGCAATCGAGGCGACGCGCATGATGCGGTAGCGGTTTCCGTCGATCGTCTCCCAATGCCATTTGCCCGGCGCGTTGCGACGATATCGCGCGAGCACATCGATCACGTCTTTGCGCAGGCAGTCGATATGGATGTGCAGTTGCGACTGCGTACGGCGATACGGGGAGTTGATTTCCAGCCCGAGTTGCTCGTCGCCGAGTTCCTGTTTGACGGCCTTTTGAACGTACGTGCGGGCGTTCCACGCGTCGGACCAGTACGGCCTCGCATCGTCAGCGATGACTTGCGGGCTTTCGATGCCAGTCACGCGATCGGTTGGAATCAGCAGGTACTGCGATGAACCGTTGATGTCCTTGAGAATAGCGTAATGCGCCTGCAGGTCGACGCGAGTGCAGAAACCGGGTGTTCCGGATGATTGCATCGACATCACGCACTGGCCGTCGACGATGCGCCACAGCGCGTTCGAATCAGCCGCGGCGAGCGTCGCGCAGCCACTGCCGGTGGCGGCTAGCACGACGCTGATGAAAGTGCAGAGCGCGAAACGCATGGGGCGTCGGTTCCGTTATGTTGGGTGATCTCGCGTGAGCTGACGTGGCTGCGCCGCGTGTCGTTCGTAAAGTGCCCGCACGTACGTCAGATGCTGCTCGGCCGCGCTGCGCGCCTTGTGCGCGTCGCGTGCCACGATCGCATCGTAGATGGCCTGGTGCTGCTCGAGGAGCTGCCGTTCCATCGCGTCGTCGTAATCGATGAGCCGGTGCGACTGACGCATCGATTCGCGGATCAGCGTGTGGATGCCGTGCATCACGTGCGCCAGCGCGACGTTGTGCGTCGAATCGGCAATCGCGAGGTGAAACGCAGCGTCGAGATCCGCAAGATGCGTGCGGTCGGATGACAATGCGCAGGTCTTTAATGCCTCAAACGCGGTGCGGATCGCAGCGAGATCATCGGGCGTCGCGCGCTCGGTTGCGTAGACCGTTGCGATCGATTCAAGGCCTTGCCTGAGCTCCAGGATATCGGAGCGCGTACGCGTGTTTTGCAATAACAGTTCGGCGAGGGGCTTTGAAATGACCGTGGCTGTCATATCGACCACCAGGAAGCCGCCGCGACCGGTCATTTCGATGTAGCCGTCGGCTTCGAGCCGGATCAGCGCTTCGCGCAGCGAAGGGCGCGATACGCCGAGCTGCGTCGCGAGCTCGCGTTCGGCAGGCAGACGGTCGCCCGGGCGCAGCGCGCCTTCCGCGATCAACGCCTTGATCTGCTCCGACACGACATCGGAAAGGCGCTTGCGGGTGAACGTCGGGATCGGGCGAAATTGCATGGTTTCGGTGGACATGGCGGCAGGCGGCGACGCGACCCGCTTCGCGAGGTTGACGCGAGGCAGGACCACAGTCGCCGGAACGCAGCGATTATAGCGTCCGCATGCGCGCGCTCCGGCACACGCAGGGCGGTTACAGGGCTGGAGCCGCGAGCGAACCCAATATCTGTTCGAACGCGATGCCGATCGCAAGCAGGCGCCGGTCGCTGCCAGTCGGGCCGTCCAGTTCGATGCCAACAGGGCGCCCGTCCTGCGTCATGCCCGCGGGCAACGAAAGGCCCGGAATGCCCGCATTGCTGGCCGGGTCGGTATTGCGCAGGAACGCTGCCATTTCATCGAGCGTCTCGCCGTCGTCGATCGTCACCGTGGACGAGCCGTTCATCTCGTCAATGGGCACGGCGGCGAGGATCGTGGTGGGGAAAAGCAGCGCGTCGATCCGGTGCGTGTTGAAAGTTGCGTCATATAGCTGCTGAAGCTGCGGGCGCCACGTGTGCATCGCCGCGTCGTATTGACTGGCGAACACGTCGGCGATGATCGCGTCGTACGCGCTGCGCACGTCCGGGCACGCAATGCGCGCGGCGATATCCACCACGGTTTTCACGGGCGCATTGTTGGCGACGAGCCACGCAGGGACATCGTCGACGGGTTCGTGCAGCGCCACGGGCGAGCTGACCTTGTCGTTCAACTCGATCAGCCCGGGCATGTCGAGCTCGACGAAGACCACGCCCGCTGCCGCGAGGCGCGCCACGGCAGCGCGCGCGACGCTTTCGAGCGCGCGTTCCAGGCCTTCCCAGAGCGGCGCGGGCAAGCCGATGCGCAGGCCCGCAAGCGAAACGGCGGGCAGCGTGGTATCGCCCGCGATGACGCCGTCGAGCAGCGCAATATCGGCGACGGTGCGCGCCATCGGACCGACCGTGTCGCGCGTGCGGCTGATCGGCACGACGGCGTGCGGGTCGTGATAGCGGCGCGCGCGGCCGCCGTTACCCACCGAAGGACGAAAGCCCGCGGTGCCGGTCAGCGCGGCGGGAATACGCGTTGAGCCGCCGGTGTCGGTACCGAGACCGGCGGGCGCGATGCGGGCAGCGATAGCGGCTGCGGTGCCGCCCGAAGAGCCGCCGGGAATCAGCGATGGATCGTACGGATTGCGCACCGGTCCGGCGTGCGAAGCCAGATTCGTGCTGGTGATGCCGAACGCCAGTTCGTGCATGTTGGCCTTGCCGAGCACGATCGCGCCGGCATCGACAAGCCGCTGCACGGAGGGCGCGTTGGAAGACGGAACGAAATTCTCGAGCGCCGGCGTCGCCGCCGATGTCTGCAGTCCCACCGTGTTGATGTTGTCCTTGACGACGACCGGCAGGCCGGCAAGCGGCAGCCGCGTTTTTTCCGCGGTGGACAGCGCGTCGATGCGTTTTGCCGCGTCGAGCGCGCCTTCCATGTTGAGCGCCGTGAGCGCGTTCAACGTCGACAGTGCAGCCGCGCGCGCCAGCAACGTCGCGACATAATCGGTGGCGGCGAGGCGCCCCTGCTGGATGGCGACGACGGCCTGCGTGGCTGTCAGCGCGAGTTGTTCATCGACCGTCCATGTCATGCTGTCTCCAGAGTTGTGGCGGCGTTCGCCGCTTGCCGCGACAGGCGGCGGCCATCCTGCATCGCTACTTCAGGAAGCGCAACGCGAAGCGCGCGAGGCGCGGCACGACGGCTGGCCGGACAAGTCGCGCGTCGTAGCCGGCCATGCGACGTTCGTTTTCGGCGAGACACAGCTCGACGAGTTCGCGCGCGGTCAGTTTTTTACCAAGCGTGCCACCGTTAGACGCGAGGAAATTCGAATCGTGCGCCACGCCGTTCGCGTCGATACCCTTCGCAATCGCGACGCGATCCCACACGAGCCTGAACCAGATCGCCCCCACGCGCAGCGAATGCCATGGCCTGCGCCACCACGGCATCCTACGCCGGTACCACGTCACCCAGTTCATGAAGAAGAGAATATGCCGGGCTTCTTCCTGAATCACCGGTTCGAACGTTTCGACGAGCGCCTCGGGGAAATAGCCGGATTGCTGCGCCGAGCGGAACAGGCCAAATGCGAAGAAGCTGTCGATGCACTCGCTGTAGCCGGTGAACATCCATGCCCATTCGGCGTCGCGCGGAGCGGGGTAGTCGGGTTCGGGCGCGAGTTCGATGCCATAGGCCTCGACCAGCTTCGACAGCACGACCTTGTGACGGGCTTCCTCGGCGGCGTCCATTTCGATCGCCTCGCGCAGCAGCGGATCGCCCAGCTGCGCGGCGTACGTGGCGACGCGGATCGACGCACGGCCTTCGGTCTGTACGGCGATATTCCAGATGGGAAGCGAGGTCAGGCGCTGCAGCGCGTCGGGCGGAAGTGGCGGCCAGTCGAGAACCGCGGGCCGGTAGGGATTGTGTGTCTCCAGCAGCATGCGGCAGAACATCTGTTTGTGTGCATCGGAGCCGATCTTGACGCGCGTCGGGTCAAGGAAGGTCCAGTGGCGCAGGGCGCGATCTTCGGGAGCATGCGTCAGAGTATCGGACATGGCAGCGAGACAGGCAGGCGGAGATGTCGCTTATTCTGTCACAACCCTTGAAAACACGGCGTCGAAGCGGCCGACGCCGGCTGGCTCGCTCATCCCGGGCAACCTCTACCGGTGACTGTCGATCCACAGTCGTCCCCACCGGAACGCGTAGGCCAGTGCATGTTCTTCGTCGAAAAAGTAATCGAGGGCATCGAACGAATACGCGTGGCTCTGCGTCGCGGTGGCTTTCTCGATGGTGAGATTGGCGGCGAAGAGGCCGTTGGGCAGGCGCTGTGCTGCCGTGGCGACCTCGTAGCCCTTGTAGTGAATAAGTCGGTTCATGGTCGTGCCGATGATCGCGCCCGCTTGCGTTTTCGGTTCACGCGAAGTGCGACGATCGGTCAATGAGCGGGCAGGGACAAGCGTAGGCCGTGCCGCGTAGCGAATGAACCAATCTTTCGTCGCAAGCAAATCAGGGGTGGCCTCGAACGGTCATCGGTGATCCGGATGTGGCGGTGTCGTATGCGCGTGGTCACACTATCCGGCGTTCACGCGCTTCCCGTATGTTGCGTGGCATACGCACGGTCTGCCCGGCCGTGCGCGCTGTGTGCGGTGGCGCACGCTGCGTGAGGTGGCGGAATTGAGCGATGTGGATGGACGCGCCGATACCGGCCCACCCCTGCGCAAAAGCCTGCGCCGGTCAGCTCGCCAGCGACAGCACGTTCGCCGCGCGCGATGGCCGGGGTGCGGCGCTCTCCTGTTCCGCGAGTGCGGCGAGCGACGCTGGCGCCGTCGATCGTCCCGCGCCGAACGCCAGCGCGAACGTGGCAGCTTGCTGCCCCACGGTCGCGAGCTGCCCGGCAGCCTTCGGATCGGAGCATGTGTCTTCCGTCTCGAAGCGGGTTTCGAGCGTATTGATGCCGGCACCGAGCGGCGTCGGCCAGCCGCGCAACGCGTGGACGATCGAGCGCAGCGAACCCAGCACCGAGCCCGTCGCCTGCCAGCCGTAAGCCGTGACGATGCAGCCGACCGCGCGGCCGTCGAGGTAGGGACGCTCGTCGGCGCGCAGCGCTTCGAGCGTATCGAGTGCATTCTTGACGAGCCCGGAGACGCCGCCGTGATAGCCCGGCGTCGCGATGATGACGGCGTCGGCTTCGCGCACGGCTTCGATCAGTTCGCGCTGCGCTTCGGTGAGCGACGCGCTTTCAGGCGCGTAATGCGGCAGGCTGTGCAAAAACGCACCGCCGAACAGATGCGTGCGTGCGCCGGCGCTTTCAGCGCCATTCAGCGCGATGCGCAGCGCGCGTTCGGTCGACGAGCCGTCGCGCGTCGTGCCGCCGATACCCACGACGAGCGGCGGGCGGATGTGATTGAAACGGGGCAATGCGATGCTCCTTGCGTTGCGGCCACGGGCGCTGCACGGCGGGCTGCGTGTGCAGGCCGGGCAAGCCGGACTGATCCGCCATGTTAGCGACTCGAAGCGCTATCGCGAACGTGCTTTTTGTTCTAACGATATACGCGCAAGCGAGGGGTGTTTTCTGCAGTCATGCTGTATGGTGCCGCGCGATATGGTTATATGAAACCGTTCGTTGGCGAGTCTTCCACGCGAAGGTACGATGATTTCGTCTCCTCTATGACATCTCCTTTGACATGAGATTTGCCCCGGCACCGCCTGCGATGCCGGGGTATTTTTTTGGCCAGGCCACGGGACAGCAACTGGAAGCAGGAAGCGAGCGGACGGACTGTTTTCAGTTGCCGGGCAGGCGATAAGCAAACTCATAGAAGTGCGCGCCCTCTACGATATTGATCTTGAACTCGCCCTCGATGCCGTTCAGTTCTCCGGTTCCGGAGTCTGGAACGACAGTCACGGACAGAGAGGGCGCGCCGCGCTTCATGGTGCCAGTGTGCTGCAGCATGAACGAGCCGTGTTTTCCTGCCAGTACCCCTGTGACTTTCTCTACGGCAACGTATCCGGCCGAACCTTTAACGCTTGTCATCGCGCTCAGCATTTGTCCCTTCGTCGTGGCTACGAGATCACCGGAGATCTGCTTGTCGATAGACATGCGCCCAAGCTGCTGATCGGAGTCCCCATTTTCGAACGACATGGGTTGGAGTGAAACGACGAATGCGCCTTTTGCGAATTGGGTCATAAGAATTCCAGTGCTGAAGAGCCAACAGTGGCGAATGGAAAGACGAAGGTGAAAGCGATTGTCGATGAAGCGGACAGTGGCAAAACGGCTTTGCTATTCGAATCCGGACCGGGGGTAGCGCGAGTAATCGATCAGGCCACGCCAGCAGGCTTTACATCCAGAACTGCCGGCCAATAGTTCATCCATGAAGCGGTCGTTTGATGGATGCCAGATCAACCGGGAACCCGATATCACGGGGCGCATTGCAAAATGTGCAAAATGCATCCAGCAACAGCTTCCATCTTTCAATGTCCGACTATACTGGATTTGCCCCGGAGAAACGGGGGCTCGTATGCTGACTGGGTACGCCCGTATCTCGACCGACGACCAGCATCCCGGTCTGCAACGCGACTCGTTGGCAAACGCCGGGTGCGAGCGTGTGTTCGAGGACACGGCGAGCGGAGCATCGACACCGCGTCGATTGCAGGTTCATGCGATTTCGATTTCAGGTCGCGGGTAGCCGCTGGCTGAAGCAGTGCACACAGCAGGACTGGTTTGCATGCCCTGGAGGGAGGAGCGCATGTATCGTACACGTCCGACGTTTGTACCGACCCGGCTGCTGAACGCCGTCACGCTCGCATTCGTGACATCCGCGCTCGTCCCTTTTACGCCCGCGCTGGCAGCCTGCAACATGACATCGCCGGCCAGCGGACAGACGGCGACCTGCGACACGAGCGCGCCGAATCCCGCGAACACGCCTGTTTCCGCGCTGCCTGGCAGCACGAACGTCACCGTGAACGTGTTGCCCGACGCTGAACTCGACGTGTCAGGCGCCACGGGCATTGCCGTATCCGACCAGAGCAGCGTGACGAATCTCGGCACGCTGCGCATAACAGGCGATACTTTCAATGGCATGGCGTCTCAGGGAAGCGGCGCCGGCCAGAACACGCTGATCAATCGCGGACTGATCGTCGTGGGCGGGAACAGTGCTTCCGGACTCTTCAACAGCGCTCCGGCGGCCACGATGCTCAACGACACGGCCGGCGTCATCCAGACAGGCGGCACGAATGCCTACGCGATGTCCGATGTCGCGAGTGCGGGCGGCAGTGCGCTGACGAACGACGGCAAGCTTGTCACCACCGGCGCGGGTGCCGCCGGCATGGCGACGTTCGCGATCAACGACACGCTCATCAACAACGGCGCCATCACGACCGCCGGCGACAGCGCGTACGGCATGCTTGCCCGAGCCGGTACCGCGCCGGGCAACAACGTGATCACGAACAACGGCACGATCACGACGACCGGCACGGACGCGCACGGCATCATTTCGCAGGACCCGACCCCTGGCGCCATCACGAACACCGGTTCGATCACCGCGCAAGGGCCGGGCGCGCTTGGCGCGTTCATCGCGGGCAAGGTGACGTTCAATAACGTCGGGGGCGCGAGCATCGTGAGCGAGCAGGCCAACGGCGTCGACGGAAACGGCGGCGGCACGTATAACAACGCCGGTACGATCTCCGCGCGAAACGTCACGCTTTCGTTCGCCGACGTCGATGCGACGGTCAACAACAGCGGCACGCTGACGTCCGCCACGACCGAAGCGATCGCGTCGAACGGGCCGATCAATCTCGTGATCAACAATACCGGCAACATCGTGGGCGGCGGCGGTCGGGCTATCTTCACGGATGTCGGTAACGATACGTTCAACTGGAGCGCGGGCACGATCCAGGGCTTTGTGCGGATGGATGCCGGCGACGACGTGGCGACACTGACGTCGCTAACCGATACCAACCTGGCCGGCGTGCCTTCATTCGATGGCGGTCCCGGCAACGACGTCGTGACGTTCGACCACACGCAGGCGGGTGGCTTGAGCCGCTTTATCAACTGGGAGACGGTCAACGTCACGAACGGCAGCCAGCTCACGCTCGACAGCAGCGGGCTGACGCTCGGCGACAGCGGTACCCAGACAGGCACGCTCAACATCGATGCGACGAGCACGCTGTACGCCGGTGGTCTGGGCGATCCTTCGATCATGCCGGCGGTCGCGGGACGCCTTGTCAACGTCAACAACGCGGGCACGATCGATCTCACGAACGGCGGCACGAGTACGACCGACGCGCTAGTGGTGAACGGCAACTACACCGGCAGCAACGGCCGTTTGTTACTGCAGGTGGTGCTGGGCGCGGACGGTTCGCCTGCCGACCGGCTCGTGATCGCACAGGGCACCGGCTCGGGCAATACGGCGCTCGGTGTGACGAATTCCGGCGGCGCGGGAGGCCTGACCGTCACGGACGGCATCATGGTGGTTCAGACGACGAACGGCGCGACGACGACCGCAAATGCGTTCACGTTACCAAAGCCGCTGGTCGCGGGCGCATACGTGTACTACCTGTTCAAGGGCGGCGTGAGCGCCGGGACTGCGGACAACTGGTATCTGCGTTCGAGTCTCCCCCCGGCGCCCGTTACGTCGCCTACGTCGACGTCAATGTCAGCGCCTCAGGCCAGCGAGGGCACGCCACCGTTGCCGGCGCCGCCGCCGGCCGGGTCCGCGCCGACGCCGCTTTACCGGATGGAGGTACCCGTCTACGCCGAGGTGCCGGCATTGACGCGCGAACTCGGCGTGGCGCAGATCGGCACGTTCCACGACCGGCAGGGCGAGCAGTCGTTGCTGGGCGAAACCGGTGCGCTGCCGGCCGCGTGGGCGCGCGTATGGGGTGAACACGCGACGCAGCGAAATGGCGGCGGGGTCGACCCGGAGTTCAGCGGCGCGATGGGCGGCGTGCAGGTCGGAC
Source organism: Paraburkholderia gardini (assembly GCF_907164545.1). NCBI lineage: Bacteria > Pseudomonadati > Pseudomonadota > Betaproteobacteria > Burkholderiales > Burkholderiaceae > Paraburkholderia > Paraburkholderia gardini. The sequence continues at coordinate 100,408 of NZ_CAJQZB010000003.1, forward strand.
ACGACGTGTATGCCGATCGCACTGCGAGTGGCCATCGCAACCACTACGGCTTTTTCGTGGGCGCGGCGCGCGCCGAAGGCGATGTAAGCGGCCTCGCGCTCGGGTTTCCCGATCTGGCCGCCGGGCATCTTGCGATCAACGCGTACAGCATCGGCGGCTACTGGACGCACATCGGTCCTGGCGGCTGGTACACGGACGCCATCCTGATGGGCAGCACGCTCACGATCGATCCGTCGTCGAATCAGGGCATCGGCGCGACGACGCACGGTCATACGGTCGGCGCATCGCTCGAAGGCGGCTTGCCCATTGCGCTGTCGACGATCCTGAGCATCGAGCCGCAGATGCAACTGATCTGGCAGCACACATCGATCAGCGATCTCAATGACGGTATTTCAGGCGTGTCGTTTCATGCCGCAAGCGGACTCACGGGCAGGCTTGGCGTGCGGCTTGCCGGCCGTTTCGATGCGGCAGGCACTGCGTGGCAACCGTATCTGCGTGTGAACCTGTGGCATGACTTCGGTGGCACGGATAACGCGACGTTCGCCGGCGCCACGGTCATTCCGGTGAGCGTATCGGCGACGTCCGCGCAGTTTCAGCTCGGCATCGTCGCGAAGGTGAGTGTGCGCGGCAGCGTCTTTGCGAATGCGGGCTATACGACGAACGTCAACGGCGAACATCGCAGTATCGTCGCCGGCGACGTGGGCGTGCGCTGGTACTGGTGAGCGGTACGTGAAGTGCGTTTCCAGTGGCAGTCCGCCGCGATGCGCGCATCGTTGCGTGCGGATGCTACGTGCCGGGATTCAATTACACTCTACGGCGCAGCGTTTTCCGGTGGCGTTGTCCGTGCCCTGGCGATGGACTGCATGACCCCGTCACGGAGCGCCGAACCCACCGATGAGCCACGCACCGCAATCCAGCGAGCAGGACCAGGTCGTCCTGATGGACGACATTCCCCATCCCGATCACGATACCAGCGCGCCGTTCGTGCTGGCCAATGAAAGGCTGGTCGCCATTGTCTATCGCATCGCAAAGACGGACTTCGAGCGCTTCGGTCCGTTTAGCGACGATGATCCGTTTTGCGTGATCGCATTCATGTCGGCCGCGTTTCACCAGTTCGGACCGCCGCGCGATGCGGATCTGCCCGCTCACTTTCTTGCTTCAAAAGGCTTGCGCGGATATAGCGCGCATGAGGTCGTGCGCTCATCGCTGGTCGCGGATTCATGGGGACCTGCGTATTCGCTTGAAGGTGGCTTGCGGCACTTCGTGCTGACGTTTGGCGATTCGACGTTCGAATGCGTAGCCGGCGATTGCACCGTCGCGGGCATTTACGGTAACGGCGATATCGCGGCGCGCGAGGCGTTCTCGCTTTGCCAGTAAGCGCGGACTGTGCCGTTCATGGCGCAGGCTTAAGTTCGTACTCAAGCCACCACGATTGCAGGGCCTTAAGAAAAACATGACGGCGTAACGACATTGTAATAATGTGCCGTTTGAATCCATCCTGAGACTTGAACAAAAAACGGGGGTTTAGGACCATGCAATATTCGAACACGGTGAACGGGGCCGGTGCCATCGCGGGGACCATTCAAGGCAATCAATCGGGCACTTCGCAGGCAGGTGCATCTGCGAACAAGCCTTCTTTCCAGGAACTGCTTGCCGAGCTGACCGATTACGTGAAGGGCACGCCGTCCCAACAAATGGAAAAGCAGATTCTGGCGAAGCTCGGGATCACGGAAAAAGACCTGAAGGCAATGACGCCGGAACAGCGCGCCAAGGTAATGGAACAGGTGCGCGAGATGGTCAAGCGGGAACTGGCGGCGCTCAAGGAAACGCAGCAAGCTAAAAAAACCGCAGGTATCGACGGCCTGGCTTAAGGGTGTACGGCCGGGGTAGACAGCACCTGGACATGCAGCGCTGCGTGAGCGCGACCATGTACGTTGCTTGAAGAGCGTCTCGTGCGCCCGCTCGCTGTACCGCTAACCGTTCAGCAACCATCTTGCATGGGACCGGCGTAACGCACCAAAGCGCGTCCCATCGCCAGAATCGCCGCTGCTGGTCCAGCCCTGGTCAGTCCGATCCCGCAGAGCGATTGCGCAACCGCCGTGCGAGTCGCGAGCGCATATGTGTCATGCGCGGATGCAATCGCCCGGCGCGCGCCGCAGCGTCGCCTGCGTGGTCTGTCCAGCCAGCGCGAATCCCAACGCTCATAACGAGACGGGCAATCGGGTTATCCCGCGTTGATCGTCAGCGAACCGCCTGCTTACAATCCCATTTTGTTCAATAAAAGAATTCGCGTTCGTAAGGCGAACAAACTCGTAAATGCGACCGGTTGAAAGTGCTGTTTCCAGCGCATCTGCCGGGAAAGCCGGTGAAGGTCTGAATAGCCGGTTCGCGGCCGGTGCGGGTATGGTCGACGCTTGCGGCCGCGCAGGATCGTAACGTGGATGGTGCCACTGCGCCGTCGACCGTCAGGGGATGAGACGTGAATCGAAACACTGCCGTCAACGTGCAGACGTTTATCAATGAGCACCCGTTCTCGGGGTTTCAGTGGCTCATTTTCTTCATGTGTTTTGTGATCGTGCTGCTGGACGGTTTCGATACCGCGGCGATCGGTTTTATCGCGCCTTCGCTGATCACGGAGTGGAACGTCAGCAAGCCTGCGCTCGCACCGGTATTGAGCGCCGCGCTGTTCGGCCTCGCATGCGGCGCGCTCGTATCAGGGCCGCTTTCCGACCGGCTGGGGCGGCGTCTGTTGTTGATCGGCTCGGTCATGCTCTTTGGCGTGGCGTGCCTCGGTTCGGCTTTCTCGACGACCATCGAACACCTGACTGCCCTGCGCTTCGTGACCGGGATCGGTCTTGGCGCCGCGATGCCCAACGCCGTCACGATGATGGGCGAATTCTGCCCGGACCGCCGGCGTGCGACGGTCATCAACCTGATGTTCTGCGGCTTTCCGCTAGGCGCGGCATGTGGCGGCTTTCTTGCTGCGTGGCTGATTCCGCATTTCGGATGGCGCGCCGTGCTGATGCTCGGCGGCATCACGCCTTTGCTGCTCGTGCTGGCGTTGCTGCTCAAATTGCCGGAGTCCGTGCGTTACATGGTCGCGAAGAACCATCCCGCCGAAAAGATCCGCGCGGTGCTGGCGCGTATTTCCAGTGCGGCGGCACAGGCCGGATCGTTTGTGATGACCGAGCAGGCACCGCAGGTGGCGGGGAAGAGCGGCGCGGGGCTCGTGCTGTCGCGTTCCTATATCGTCGGCACGGTGATGCTGTGGCTTACGTATTTCATGGGCCTCGTGATTTTCTACGCGTCGATCAACTGGATGCCGATCCTGTTGAAAGAAGCCGGCCTGGACCCGCAGCGCGCGACGCTGATTTCCGCACTGTTCCCGCTCGGTGGCGTGGGCGCGGTGGTGTGCGGCGTGTTGATGGATCGTTTCAACGCGAACCGGATCATCGCCGTGTGCTACGCACTGACGGCGGTGAGCGTCTACTGTATCGGGCAGGCGGTGGGCAACGTCGGTTTGCTGGTGCTGACGGTGTTCATGGCGGGCGTATTGATGAACACCGCGCAATCGTCGATGCCCGCGCTGGCTGCCGCGTTTTATCCGACTGAGGGTCGCGGCACCGGCGTCGCGTGGATGCTTGGCATAGGCCGCTTTGGCGGCATCGCAGGGTCCTTCCTCGTTGCGGAGCTGGCCCGTCGGCATTTCTCGTTCGCGGGCATTTTCGCCATGATCGCGCTGGCTGGCGTGATTGCATGCGTCGCGTTGCTGATCAAGCAGACGTCACGCCCCGAGCTGGCCGTGCCGGCACCGCTGGAAGCCGGCACGCCCGGCCACCAGGCGCAACCAGGCCGGAGAGCGCGCAGAGGGCGGAGCACGTCGTTACGATGACGTTTCCGCGAGCGCGGGGAGACGTCCGGCCGTGAGCAACCCTTCGATCATCTTCGCTTCCGCCATCGCAATGCTTTCGAGCGACGCGGCCGCCAGCTGGCGCGCAAAGACGTCCAGCGCGAAACACAGCCACGCGTAGTCGATATCGCTCATCGCCCAGATGCCGTTTTCGTGCGCCGCGGTATCGATCTGCATCATCGCAGCGTGCGCTTCCTGGATCGCCATGCGGTCGTCGCTTTCGTAACCGAGGCGGCAAAGCTCCTCAGCGACCAGCAACTGCCGGCCGAGCGTCGTGAACAGTTCACGCGAGCCATGACCACGGCGGAATGCGTCGAGACCGGCGTAGCACTGCAGCAGCATGGCCTGTGTCACAGGCTCGTGTGCGGCCCGGCTAAACGTGAGCGCGCGCAGCAGCGGCGACATGGCCGGCTGGGTGTATTTGCGGATGTGCGATTTTCCAGACATGATGGTTTGAACCTTCTTCGGTAATGCAGGGCCCCGGCCGTACGCGTTGAAAATGGAACCGGGGGCCTCGGACCAGAGTCCGTGCAGGCATGATGATCGCCGACAATTAAGGCAGGCTTAAAGCATATAGCGCGCGGATGCGTCCACTGTGCATGCCGCCCGAAGACGAAAAAAAGCCCCGTCCCACACGGGAACGGGGCATGACAGGATGGAAAGTCTCGCGAACTCGTGGAAGCCCGCCGACGTATCGCCATCGCATACAACGTGGTTGTTACTACCTTGACTGCCTGTTACCGGCATCCGGTCCTTCTTTTGTTGTCTGCAGCAAACCCCAGATACTTTTTTGAATGTGCTTCATCCACGAACTGCAAGTGCTGCTACGTCTGCAACCACTACGTGAAAAAACGGTCAACGGTACGGTTCAACGCAACGCGGAGGGGACCGCGTCGATGGCGCGGTGATTCGCTCCATGAAAACAAGTGTAGGTGCGCGGACATCCATTCAATCCGGCGAAACGAAGCGGATTTCGCGGGCAATTTGATGAATTGCCGGACATCGCGCGAGGCGTGGCCCGGCAGTTCTTCCGTGCGTACCGGCTTCTGGCGGCGGGTGATCCGAACCGTTGGCGGGACCCGCTGCCAGGACCGTCAGCCCCCGCGCACGAGGCACGGCCGTTTGTTGTCGAACTTCCAGTTCGGAATCAGATATTGCATGGCGACACCGTCATCGCGGGCGCCGAGGCCATGCTCTTGATACAGCGCGTGGGCTTTCCCGAGTGCGTCCATATCGAGTTCGACACCGAGGCCCGCCTTTTCCGGCACCTTCACCTTGCCGCCGACGATCTGTAGCGGCTCGCGTGTCAGAAACTGCCCGTCCTGCCAGATCCAGTGCGTGTCGATGGCGGTGATCTTGCCGGGCGCGGCAGCCGCGACCTGGGTGAACATCGCGAGCGAAATGTCGAAGTGATTGTTCGAATGCGAACCCCAGGTCAGGCCCCATTCGTTGCACATCTGCGCGACACGTACCGAGCCCTGCATGGTCCAGAAGTGCGGATCGGCGAGCGGAATGTCGACGGATTGCAGCTGGATCGCGTGACCCATCTGGCGCCAGTCCGTGGCAATCATGTTGGTGGCGGTCGGCAGACCGGTTGCGCGACGGAATTCAGCCATCACTTCGCGGCCCGAGTAGCCGTTCTCCGCGCCGCACGGATCTTCTGCATACGCGAGCACGTCGTGCTGGTCGCGGCAAAGACGGATCGCTTCCGCCAGCGACCACGCGCCATTCGGATCGAGCGTCACGCGGGCGTTCGGAAAGCGCTCCGCCAGAGCGGTCACCGCTTCGATTTCGGCGTCGCCGGCAAGCACGCCGCCTTTCAGCTTGAAGTCGTTAAAGCCATAGCGCGCCTGCGCGGCTTCGGCCAGACGCACCACGGCTTCGGGCGTCATGGCTTCCTCGGTGCGCGCGCGCTCCCAGTCGTCGCGGCCTTCCGCGCCGCCTGCATACGGCAGGTCGGTTTTGTTGCGGTCGCCGATATAGAACAGATATCCGAGCATTTCGACTTCGTCGCGTTGCTGGCCTTCGCCCAGCAGTGCGGCGACGGGCACGCCCAGATGTTGCCCGAGCAGATCGAGCAGCGCGGCTTCGAGCGCCGTTACCGCGTGAATGGTCGTGCGCAGGTCGAACGTCTGCAGCCCGCGTCCGCCCGCGTCGCGATCGGCGAACTGCGTGCGCACCTTGTTGAGCACGGCCTGAAGATTGCCGATCGACTGGCCGACGACCAGCCCGCGTGCATCGTCGATGGTCTTGCGGATGCTCTCGCCGCCGGGCACCTCACCCACGCCGGTATTGCCGGCGCTGTCGCGCAGGATGACCACGTTACGCGTGAAGAACGGGCCGTGCGCGCCGCTCAGGTTCAGCAACATGCTGTCGCGGCCGGCGACGGGCACGACGCGCAGTTCGGTGACCTTCGGCGTGGCGTTCGATTGCAGGGTAGGAGTGGACATGAGCATTGAACCTTGTATGTTTGAGAAGCCGGCTGGCGGGAGTCGGGTTGCTGTGGGTTGAACATCCGCCCCGGGCGGTCAGTGAGCCTTGCTGTGGACGGCCTCTACCGGCGCGTCGCGATTCGCGAGACGGTTGCGGGTAAAAAAGCCGGCTGCCGCCGCGATGAGCGACGCCACGCCCAACCCGTACAGGCCACCGGAAATCGAGCCGGTGTGCTGCTGGAGGTAACCAAACGCGGCAGGTGCGAAGAACCCTCCCAGATTTCCGACAGAGTTGATGAGTGCAATCACGGCAGCCGCCACACGGGCATCGAGGTAGCCCTGGGGAATCGGCCAGAAAAGCGACGAAGCGGCCTTGAATCCGATGGCGGAAAAGCAGATGGCGACAAACGACAGGACCGGATTGCCCGACGTCGAAGCGAACAGCCCGCATGCGGCAATCACGAGCGCCGTGGCGAGCCAGGCCTGCTGAAAGCGCCATTTTGCAGAAAGTACCGCAAAACAGTACATCGCGACCATCGCGATCAGCCAGGGGATGGTGTTGAAGAGCCCCACCTGGAAATCCGAGAGGCTGCCCATCTTTCTGATGATCGTCGGAAGCCAGAAGGTGGCGGCGTAGATCGTCAGTTGAATCGCGAAGTACAGGAAGCAGAACAGCAGGATCTGCGGATCTTTCAGCAGCTTCATCGTCGGCACACGGGCGGTGCCGTGGGCGTCGCGCTCGGCCTGCTCGGCGGCGATGGACGACGCGAGAATCTTCCGTTCGTCAGCCGTGAGCCACGTGGCGTCGCCGATGCGGGACTTCAGCAGCATCCAGCTCACGCCGCACAGCAAGACCGAAAAGCCGCCTTCGATGAGAAACATCCACTGCCAGCCGTGAAGCCCGGCACCCTGGATCGAAAGCAGGGCGCCGGTGATCGGGCCGGAAAGCACGGATGCGATCGCCGACCCCGAAAGGAAAACCGCGATGGCCTTGCCGCGCTCTTTTTGCGGCAGCCATTGCGTGAAGTAGAAAACGACGCCGGGGAAGAACCCGGCCTCGGCGATGCCCAGCAGGAATCGCAGCACATAGAACGACGTATCGTTCCAGACGAACGCCATCGCGGCGGCCACGATGCCCCACGTGCCCATGATGCGCGTAAGCCAGGCGCGCGCGCCGTACTTCTGCATCAACACGTTCGACGGCACCTCGAAGAGCGCATAGCCGACGAAGAAGAGGCCACTGCCGAACCCGTAGGCAGCAGCGCCGAGGCCCAGATCCGTCTGCATGTGCGCGTTAGCAAAGCCGATGTTGACGCGGTCGATGTAGTTCGCGATAAACATCAGGAGAAAGAGCGGCAGCACATGCCGTTTGACCTTGGAGACCGCTGAGTCAAGCAGGTCGGTCGAGGTGGCGAAAGTAGATGTCAAGATGTCTCCAGTATTGGCCGGTGTGCGGGCCTGATCGGACACAGTACGGTGCAGGCGGGGTCGACGATGAGGGTCTGCAAGCCTGTGTGTTGTATGTTGTCGGACGACAGTCTACTCTTTCGGAGTGGCGTTTTCCAATGTAGTGTTTACCCGTATTTTTGGCTTTAAATGCCTGTAATACAGGATTTTACTGGATTCCGGGAAGGTGATTTCGGGGCCAGCGATGATATGTGATCTGATGACCGATGTTGAGATTTTTATCGAAGAATCCTGACATCGCGATGTCCCGGCGGGTTTTCAGGCCAGCCGTTCGGCGATTGAACCGGGAGCGGGGCCTGGCGCGGTTCATTTAGGCGGGCGCGGCGAGGGCGAGTGGAGCGACGCCGGCTCCATCCGCGCAAAAAAAAGCGGCCGGCGGCCGCTTTCCTGCTGGATTGCCGGACGCGTCAGACAAGACCTTCCGCGCTTTCTTCCGGCGTCTGGCTTGCGCGGCGCAGGCGTTCGCGGCTGCTCGACAGATGCATCCGCATCGCGGCGCGCGCGCCCTCCGGGTCGCGTCGGGTGATCGCGTCGAGAATGCTTTCGTGTTCGATGTTGACGCGTGTCATGTACGCAGCCGGATCGCTGCGCGCGATGCCCGGTGAGTCGATACGGTGACGCGGAATCAGCGCCGCGCCCATTTGCGTGAGGATGTCGACGAAATACCGGTTGCCTGTCGCGTGTGCCACCGAGACGTGGAACCGCAAATCCGCGGCCGTGCTGTCGCCGCCTGCACGGTTCGTTTCCTCGACGGCTTCGAGCGCGGCGCGGATGTTCGCGATGTCCTGCTCTTTCGCGCGCTGCGCGGCCAGGCCCGCGCATTCCGTTTCGAGGCTGATGCGCAGTTCCAGCACCGACAGGAGATCGTTCAGCGTCGTCGCGGGGACCATGTCGAGGCCGAGCGGCTGGTGACGCGGTTCCAGCACGAAGCTGCCGATGCCGTGCCGCGTCTCGATCACGGCGCTCGCCTGAAGGCGCGAAATGGCTTCGCGCACAACCGTACGGCTGACGCCGAGCAGGGACATCAAGGCGGTTTCGGTCGGCAGTTGATCGCCCGGTTTCAGGGCGTTCGACGCGACCTGTTCCCTGACGTAATTCACCACGAGGTCCGCAAGGCTGCCGCGCACGCGTTGGGGCGCCGGGGTTGGGGACGAGGCCATGGAAAGACTCCTGATAGATGCGCTGTCGTTTTCAGTATTATCTTTTGATTATACGTTGTCCGACAACGATGCCAATACGCGATTCCTGCAGGGCCGGTTTCGAAGCGTTTGCGTTGCCAACGATGGCCGAATTGCACCCGATGCATCGCCATTGCGCCGCGCTGGCGCTATGATTGTCGCTCGCCGAGACGTCGGATGACATCTCTCACCCGGACGACACCGGTGTTTCCCGTTGCCGTATTTCCCGTTGATTACCCAGCAAACCACCGATGAGCAGTCTGACTGAAAAGGTAGTGGCCACCCTCTCCGGGGAGATCCGCCGCGGGGCCCTGAGGCCCGGCGACAGGATTCCCACCGAGGTGGAAATGATGAAGCAGCTCTCCGTGAGCCGGTCCGTGGTTCGCGAGGCGATCTCGCGGCTGCAGGCGGCCAATGTGGTCGAGACACGCCACGGCATCGGCACGTTTGTATGCGAGCCGGAGAAGGAAGAGCGGATGCGCCTTCCGGTGGCGGATCTTTCGAGCATGCTCGACGTCATGGCCATCATCGAGTTCCGGATCGACGTCGAATCGGCTTCGGCTGCGCTGGCGGCGGGCCGGCGCACGGCACAGCATCTCCAGCAGATTCGCAGCGCACTTGACCGCTTCGGCGCCGAGCTCGAACGCGGCAGCACCGACGTGCTGGCGCACGACATCGAATTTCATCTGCAGATTGCGCGGGCAAGCGGGAATCGCTACTTCTTCGATGTGCTCAGCCAGCTGGGCCGCGCGGTGAGTCCGCGTACGCGGCTCGGGTCCGCGGAGATTGCCGAGCTGGATCACGTCGAGCATCTGCGTAACGTGCTGAACGAGCACGAGCAGATTTATCGCGCGATCGAACGCCAGGATGCCGACGACGCGCGTGCCGCGATGCGGATGCATCTGAGCAACAGCCGCGAACGTCTGCGTCGCGCGCATGCCGTGAGCGCGGCAGCCTGATTGTCGTGAGCGACGTTGCGCGGGCGCTAAAGTTTGCGCAGCTGCTCGCTAAAGTGTCCCTAACGCAGCAACGAGCCTGGCCGGACGAGTTCCGATTGTCTGCTACACGACATCTTTTGCATCAGCGAAGCGATCTGGTTGCGCACCGTGCGTTCGGCTACGCGTGAGTCCCTAAATCAGCCAGGAAATCCTGGGCGCGTTCCGACAAGCCAGGAGCAAGGTTCAGGGTTTGGGCGGCCGCCCTGGCAACCCGGGGGCGGGCGCGCTTCTCCAGGTCGTTGGCAGCTGTCGTCAGCCAGTCTGGAAACTTTTCTGTGAGCGCGTCAATCAGCACTGCGGCCTGCCGCCGGTCCTTGTCTGCCTTGAGTGCATGCGACGGGTCGCGAAGCGTGCTGACGACAAGCTTGTGAAGGGCAAATCTCGCGGGGTCCGGCAGCATCACCGGGACCACATGTTCCTTGCCAAGGATAAAGCCGCGCGCCGGGTTTGATACCAGATACCTGAAGTACGGAAGCCCTGTCGCGTGTGCGCGCAACTGGGGCAAGGCCTTCGTTTCGTATGCCTCGGTGCCCGGCACGAGCAAGTCCACCTTGAGGGGTTGTCCTCGAACCTTGAACGAGGTTGACGGCTTTCGTGTGTCCAGTTCTGGCACCTCGATAAAAGGAATACCGCTGTCACGCAGGATGTCGAGAAAGCTGCGGTCTTCCGGGATGGCCACCGAAATGGTCCCCGTGCTTCCGATGTCGATATCCTCGGTCCTGTAGTTCGCAGGCAGACGAACGCCGAGGCCGTTCAGTAGCGCACCAAATGCGTGAGATCCGACGAGCACTCCGCCATGGCTGAAGATGGCGGCGTTAAAGAGCGTTGCGAGCGTTAGCGTCGAAGAATTGTCGGCAGCAGCAAAGCTCGCCTTACGCAGGACCTGGACGTCGGTGGCAAGCACGCGCATCTCCGTGCTCTCGAGTAGTCTTGCCTCGAGCGCAGCGGCGGTAGCGGGCTCTCCCGCTCGACCTAGTGAGGTTTCCTTGTGCTTTCCTGACGCAAGATACACCCGCCAGTAGGTGTACGTTTTCCCATCGACGGTCTTCTGCGCAGCGGAGCCAGGAGAATGCAGCGGGATGTGAGATTGCGTGCTGGCGCGCTCGGTGACAGAGGAATACAGCGTTTGCAGTGCGTCATTGTGGAAGCTGGTCATTGCTATCAACTCCTTATACCTCATGTTTGCATGTTAAGGTATAAAAGAGATGTGTGTCAAATTTATACCTTAATATTTGATCGCGAGGGATAAATTCGCCGGGCAAGCGGGGGAGTTCGCGCGAAGCCCGAACGGATTGGTTTGCCAGGAACCAGTCGCCGGTACGTCCTTCTGCGTGTCCACCTCTCCAATCCGCTTTTGTTATCACCGCATCGAATACTCGAATTGTTGCGCTATCGGTCTGCCCTTATATTGGTGACATAAACATTCAAGCCAATTGCAGGAGACAGCAATGAACCGTATCGATCTGGACAACCGCGTCGTCGTCATCACCGGTGGGGCGCGCGGTATCGGCTACGCGGTGGCGCAGCGGGCGCTGCAGTCGGGCGCATCCGTCGCCCTCTGGGATGTCGATGCCGATCGTCTCGCGCGCAGCGAGCGCGAACTGGCCGAACACGGCAAGGTCACCTCCGAAGTCGTCGAACTGACGAGCGAAGCGTCCGTTGCACAGGCAACCGCCCGGACCATCGAGCAACACGGCGCGATCCATGTGCTGGTCAACTGCGCGGGTATCACGGGCGGCAACGGCAAAACGTGGGAGCTCGAGCCCGACGTATGGCGGCGCGTGATCGACGTGAACCTGATCGGCCCGTATCTGACCAGCCGCGCCATCGTTCCGCAGATGCTGAAGCAGGGGTACGGACGCATCGTCAACATTGCGTCGGTCGCGGGCAAGGAGGGCAATCCGAACGCGTCGCACTACAGCGCTTCGAAGGCCGGCCTCATCGGGCTCACGAAGTCGCTCGGCAAGGAACTCGCCACCAGCAATATTCTCGTCAACGCGGTCACGCCCGCTGCGGCAAAAACAGAAATCTTCGATTCGATGGCGCAGGAGCACATCGACTACATGCTCTCGAAGATTCCGATGAACCGCTTTTTGCTGCCTGAAGAAGCGGCATCGCTGATTCTCTGGTTGTCTTCCGAAGACTGCGCGTTCAGCACGGGTTCGGTGTTCGATCTGTCCGGCGGCCGCGCGACGTACTGATGCGCGTCTGAACCGGGTCGTCAGGCTGCACACCAGAAGATGCCAAACGAGCCGGCCACGAAGCTGGACGAATCAGGAGACACGATGAACACGATTTCCTCGACCGAGGCAGTCATCGGCAAGGTCATGCGGCGGCTCTTGCCGTTCCTGCTGCTGATGTACGTGCTGGCTTTCCTCGATCGCGCGAACATCGGCTTTGCACAAAAGGCGTTGCAGCACGACACGGGACTTTCCGATGCTGCGTTTGCGTTTGGTGCCGGCGTGTTCTTCGTGGGCTATGCGCTTTTTGAAGTGCCGAGCAACCTGCTCCTGCATCGCGTCGGCGCGCGCCTGTGGATGTGCCGCATCATGGTTACATGGGGCATCGTCTCCGCGTGCATGTCGATGGTGCACACGCCGTTTGCGTTCTACACGCTGCGTTTCCTGCTTGGCGTCGCCGAGGCGGGCTTCTTTCCGGGCATCATCTATTACCTCACGCACTGGTTCCCCCAATCGGCGCGTGCGCGTGCGGTTGGCGTGTTCTATTTCGGCGCACCGCTTGCGTTTATTTTCGGCAGCCCGTTGTCGGGCCTGCTGCTCGATCTGCATGGCGCGTTCGGTCTCGCGGGCTGGCAATGGCTCTTTCTGATCGAAGGCGTCCTCGCTTCGGCGGTCGGCGTGTGGGCGTTCTGGTATCTCGACAACCGGCCCGCGGAAGCCGCGTGGCTCGACGACCAGCAGCGCAGCCTGCTTGCAGCGGCACTTGATGAAGACGCTCGTGAAGCCGCCGCACATGGCCCGCGCAACGTGCTTGCCGCGCTTTGCGATCGCCGTGTGCTGGCGCTTTCGTTGATCTATCTGCTAATCCAGACCAGCGTGTACGGCGTGATTTTCTATCTGCCACAACAGGTCGCTGCGTTGCTCGGCACGAAAGTGGGGCTGCGTGTCGGGCTTGTAATGGCATTGCCCTGGCTCTGTGCGGTCGCGGTTACGTGGTATGTGCCGCGCCGCGCGGATCGCACCGGCGGGCATCGTCGCTGGGCTGTGCTGTTGCTCGTGATCGCGGGTTGCGGCATCGGTCTGTCCGGATTGCTGCATAGCCCGGTGCTTGCGCTCGTTGCATTGTGCTGCGCTGCAAGTGGCTTTATCGCCGCGCAGCCGCTTTTCTGGACCTTTCCGACACGTTATCTGACAGGCGCGGCCGCTGCGGGCGGCATCGCACTGATCAATTCGCTGGGCAGCATCGGCGGTTTTATCGCGCCGACCCTGCGCACGCAGGCCGATCTGGCGTTTCCATCGACGCAGGCAGGGCTGATCGTACTCGGTGCGGCCAGCGTGCTCGCGGCGCTTCTGATCGCGACGCTGTTTCGCCGCGGAAAAGACAGTTCGGCCTCGCTCTTTCATCACCCGGTTCATCACTCCCGCTAACGCAGGCCCGGCGCGAATCGGCGCGCCAGGCGGCACTTCAATACGGACACTACGGAGCCCATCCTCATGGCCATGCCCACCATCCGGCACGTGCGTGCCTTCATCGTTCGCGGCGGCGGCGCCGACTATCACGATCAGGCCGACGGCCACTGGATCGACGATCACATCTCGACGCCCATGGCGCGTTACCCGGAATACCGGCAGAGCCGCCAGTCGTTCGGGATCAACGTGCTGGGTACGCTTGTCGTCGAAATCGAGGCGAGCGACGGCACGGTCGGCTTCGCGGTAACGACGGGCGGCGAGATCGGCGCGTTCATCGTCGAAAAGCATCTTGCGCGCTTTCTGGAAGGGCAGCTCGTTACCGACATCGAGAAGATGTGGGACCAGATGTATTTCGCCACGCTCTATTACGGACGCAAAGGCGTCGTGCTGAATACGATTTCCGGTGTCGATCTCGCGTTGTGGGATCTGCTTGCCAAGGTGCGCAAGGAGCCGGTGTACCAGTTATTGGGCGGACCGGTGCGCGACGAACTCGTGTTCTACGCGACGGGCGCACGTCCCGACCTCGCGAAGCAGATGGGCTTTATCGGTGGAAAGATGCCGCTGCAGCACGGTCCCGCGGAAGGCGAGGAAGGGCTCAAGAAGAACATCGCGAAGCTGGCCGACATGCGTTCGAAAGTCGGTGACGATTTCTGGCTGATGTTCGATTGCTGGATGAGCCTCGACGTGCCCTATGCGACACGTCTCGCGCAGGCCGCGGGGGAATACGGTCTGAAATGGCTCGAAGAGTGTTTGCCGCCGGATGACTACTGGGGTTACGCCGAACTGCGCCGCAACGTGCCGCGCGGCATGATGGTGTCGACAGGCGAACACGAAGCGACGCGCTGGGGTTTTCGCATGTTGCTGGAGATGCAGTGCTGCGATCTGATCCAGCCGGACGTAGGCTGGTGCGGCGGCATGACGGAACTGGTCAAGATTTCAGCGCTTGCCGATGCACACAATGTGATGATCGTGCCGCACGGTTCGTCGGTGTACAGCTATCACTTTGTCGTAACGCGCCATAACTCGCCGTTTGCGGAATTCCTGATGATGGCGCCGAAAGCGGATCAGGTCGTGCCGATGTTTACGCCGTTGCTGCTGGACGAACCGGTGCCCGTGAACGGTCGCATGAAAGTACCCGAAACGCCGGGCTTTGGCGTGCGCCTGAATCCTGAATGCGCGTTGGCGCGGCCTTATACGCACTGAGTGCATTGAACGCGTCGATCGTTTATAGCCAGAAAGTGGAGGAAAAGCAGTGCTGCTCAAGGACAAGGTAGTGATCGTCACAGGTGGCTCGCGTGGCATTGGCCGCGCGATTGCCGTTGCGTGTGCAACTGAAGGCGCCGATGTGGCGATCAACTTCTGGGGCGATAACGACGCGTCGTATGGACGCCGTTCGGCGGTCGAGGAAGTGGTCGGCGAAATCGAGGCCCTGGGGCGTCGCGTGATCGCGGTCGAGGGCAACGTCGCGCTGGCGGAAACCGGCACGGAACTCGTGTGCCGCACTGTCGATGCGTTCGGCAAGGTCGACGTTCTCGCGAGCAACGCAGGCATCTGTCCGTTCCACGCGTTTCTCGACATGCCCGCAGCGGTGCTCGAAGCGACTGTCGGCGTGAACCTGAACGGCGCGTTCTATGTCACGCAGGCGGCGGCGCGGCAAATGAAAGAGCAGGGCACGGGCGGCGCGATTGTGGCGACCAGTTCGATCAGCGCGCTGGTAGGCGGCGGCATGCAGACGCATTACACGCCGACCAAGGCGGGCGTGCATTCGTTGATGCAGTCATGCGCGATCGCGTTGGGACCTTACGGTATTCGCTGCAATTCGGTGATGCCGGGCACGATCGCCACTGACCTGAACGCGGAAGACCTCGCCGACGAAACCAAAAAGGCGTACTTCGAAAAACGCATTCCGCTTGGCAGACTGGGGCGGCCGGAGGATGTCGCGGACTGCGTCGTTTTTCTGGCTTCCGATCGTGCCCGTTATGTGACAGGCGCCGCGTTGCTCGTGGACGGTGGCCTGTTCGTCAACCTGCAATGAATATCAATGCGCCGGTTGCGGTGCGTTGTCGTGAGCGTCCTCATCCTCGCGCGCAAGCGACGTTGAAACGCCGCGCAGCAGATCGACAAAATGCTCCGCCGGTTCGGCAAGCGGTTCACCCTTGCGGGTGAGAATGCCGAAGCCTGGCAGGCTTTTGCCGATTTCAACGGGCAGCGCGACGAGCAGTTTGCCGCGCACGTGATCGCGCACGACGGATTCCGGCAGCATCGCAACGGCGTCGTAGTTTTCCAGCAGCTGGAGCGTCGCGAAGATCGACGCGCATTCGGTCAGGTTCACGGGCGTCGCGAGCCCGGCGCGCGCGAGCTCTTCTTCAAAGAGCACGCGGGCAGGGCTCGAAACCGGTTGCGCGACCCAGGGCCAGTCGATCAGCTCGCGAAGCGTGACCGATTTGCAGCCGGCAAGCGGATGCGCGCTGCGAACGACGAGCAGCAGCGGTTCGCGGGCGAGCAGTTCGAAGTTGAAGTCGTTGTGTTGCAAGGGACTCGTCAGCCGCCCAAGCGCAAGATCGATTTCGCGCCGATGCAGCAACTGCACGACCTGGTCGCTGGTTTCGCCGAGTATGCGTATGTTGAGCAGCGGCCGTTCGGTCTTGAGCGCGGAGACGGCCATCGCAAGCAGGTCGGGCGCCGCACCCATGATCGCGCCGACAGTCAGCTGGCCGTGACCGCCTTTGCGCTTGACGTCGAGATCTTCGGCGAAGCGGATGAGTTCGGCAAGCGCGCGGCGCGCGTAGGCAAGCGTGACGACACCGAGCGGCGTCGGTTGCATGCCGCGGGCGTTGCGCTCGAAGAGCAGGAAGCCGAACGCTTCCTCGATGTCGCCAAGCATACGGCTCGCACTCGGCTGCGCGACGTTGATGGCTTCGGCGGCCTGATGGACGTTACGCGCGTCGTCGAGCGCAACGAGAAGCGCAAGGTGTTTGAACTTAAGCCTGTTGACGAGGGCGACCGTGGAAGCGTTGTGGTTCATGGACCTGTGCGATTCGGTTTCAGTATCGCCCAATCCCAACTTCGGATTGAGATGCTATCGACGCCGGAATTATAGTCGTTCCAGACGCTTCGCCCGGGAAAGCGCGGAACACAACTGGAGACGCGAGGGAATGGAGACAGTGGCTTTCCGGATGATGCTCAACCCCGGCATGCGCGAAGAATATGAGCGCAGGCACCGGGAGATCTGGCCGGAGCTTGTTGACGCACTGCACAACGCAGGTGTGCGCGACTACCGGATCTTCCTCGATGAAGAGACGCATCATCTGTTCGCTGTGCTCAGCCGTCCCGCGGATCACACGATGGACCAGTTGCCTGCACTTGAGATCATGCGCAAATGGTGGGATCACATGGCGGACATCATGCAGACGGCGCCCGATCACTCGCCATTGCAGCAACCCCTCGTGCCGGTGTTTCATCTTCCCTGAACGACCTTTAAACCTTCAACGGGCGGAGGGTGTCCCATGCAAGTGGTCGACCCGCACATTCATCTGTGGGACCTGAAAACGCATCATTACCCGTGGCTTGCCAACCCGGGCGTGTCGTTTGTCGGCGATGCACGTGAGCTGAAACACGATTATCTGGTCGAAGACCTGCACGCGGATGCGCGCGATATCGAAGTGCTAAAGGTCGTGCACGTCGAGGCGAATCACGATCCGGCTGATCCGGTCGAAGAGACGCGCTGGCTGCAGGCGGTTGCCGATGCAGGCGGCTCACGCGGCATGCCGCAGGGCATTGTCGCGGCAGTGGACCTGTCCGCGTCGAACGCCGCGCAGGTACTCGAAGGCCACGCGGCGTTCGCGAACACCCGTGGCGTGCGGCAGATTCTCAACGTTCATGAAAAGCCGCTCTATGACTATATCGGCCGGCATCTGATGCGCGATCCGCTCTGGCAGGAGAATTTTTCGCTGCTGCGACGTCACGGCATGTCGTTCGACCTGCAGCTCTATCCGTCGCAGATGACGGAAGCCGTGGCGCTCGCGCACGCGCATCCGGACACGCAGTTCATCATCAATCATGCGGGCATGTTCGTGGACCGCGGCAGTGTCGAGGGTTTTCGTGCGTGGCGTGATGGCATGCGTCTGCTCGCCACGTGCGGGAACGTAGCGGTCAAGATCAGCGGTCTTGCGATGTTCGATCATCGCTGGACGGTTGAAAGCCTGCGTCCTTACGTGCTCGAAACGATCGACGCGTTCGGGACTTCGCGCGCGATGTTCGCATCCAACTTTCCGGTCGACCGGCTGTTCGGTTCCTATACGGATTTGTGGAACGCGTATGCCGCGATCGTGGAAGGCGCCAGCATGGAAGAGAAAGATGCGCTTTTCAGGCGTAACGCTGAACGCGTCTACCGCATCTAGCGCGATTGCCTGAACGGAATTATCGCGACGCTAAACCAGCGTCGCCAGATGGAGGAGACACGCAGTGCAGCAACAACCTTCCGGCGTACCGCGGCTTGAATTGAAGCATGCGACCAAATCATTCGGCCGTGTGCGGGCGCTTTCCGATGCCGGGCTCGCGCTCTGGCCTGGCGAAGTGCACGCGCTGCTCGGCGAAAACGGCGCGGGCAAGTCGACGCTCGTCAAGATTCTGGCTGGTGTCCATCGACCGGATTCAGGCGAACTGCTGGTGGACGGTGTTCCGCGTCAGTTCGCGACACCCGCCGAAGCACGCGATGCGGGCCTCGCGGTGATCTATCAGGAACCGACACTGTTCTTCGATCTTTCGATCGCCGAGAATATTTTCATGGGTCGCCAGCCGGTGGACCGCGTCGGTCGCATTCAATACGATGCGATGTATCGCGAAGTGCGCGATCTGCTCGCGTCGCTGGGTGTGGATCTGCGCGCCGATCAACTGGTGCGCGGACTGTCGATTGCCGACCAGCAGGTCATTGAAATTGCCAAGGCGCTGTCGTTGAACGCAAACGTGCTGATCATGGATGAACCCACGGCGGCGTTGTCGTTGCCGGAAGTCGAGCGGCTCTTTACGATCGTGCGGCATCTGCGTGAGCGCGACGTCGCGATTCTCTTCATCACCCACCGGCTGGACGAGGTTTTCGCGTTGACGCAGCACGTGACGATCATGCGCGACGGTGCGAAGGTGTTCGATGCGCCCACTTCGGAACTGGACACCGCTTCGATCGTCGCGAAGATGGTGGGCCGGGATCTGGAAAGTTTCTACCCGAAGGCGGACGTGAAGCCAGGCGAAGTGCGGCTGTCGGTGCGCGGTCTGACGCGTGCGGGTGTCTTCAAGGATGTCTCGTTCGAGGTGCGCGCAGGGGAAATCGTTGCGCTGGCCGGACTTGTCGGTGCCGGGCGAAGCGAAGTGGCGCGCGCGATCTTCGGTATCGATCCGTTCGATGCCGGAGAAATCCATATCGCAGGCAAGCCGCTCAAGGCAGGCCGCCCTGCGGCGGCCGTGCTGGCGGGCCTTGCGCTCGTGCCGGAAGATCGCAGGCAGCAGGGCCTCGCGCTCGAACTGAGCATTGCACGTAACGCGTCGATGACCGTACTCAACCGGCTCGTCAGGCACGGTCTTATTTCCGCGAAGAGCGAACGTACACTTGCCACGCAGTGGGGCATGCGGCTGCATCTGAAGGCGGGTGATCCGTCCGCGCCGGTCGGCACGCTCTCGGGCGGCAACCAGCAGAAAGTGGTGCTCGGGAAATGGCTCGCGACGAATCCGAAGGTGTTGATCATCGACGAGCCGACCCGCGGTATTGACGTCGGCGCTAAGGCAGAAGTGTATGGCGCGCTGGCAGAACTGGTGCGCGACGGCATGGCGGTACTGATGATTTCCAGCGAACTGCCAGAGGTGCTCGGCATGGCCGACCGCGTGCTCGTGATGCACGAAGGGCGCCTCAGCGCCGACATCTCGCGCGCTGAGGCGAGCGAGGAACGGATCATGGGCGCGGCGCTGGGCCAGTCCACCGTGAACCTGGGGCACGCGGCATGATGCGCCATTCGACAACCCATACGCACGCGGCGCCCATGCAATCCACTGAGGCGAAACATCGGACACCCGGCGCCGGCGGCCTGATCGGCACGATCGCGAAGAGTCGCGAGACGACGCTATTTGTCGTGCTGATCCTGCTGGTGGTGGGCACCGCACTCGCAAAGCCCCAGTTCCTCAATCTGCAGAATCTGCGTGACGTCCTGCTGAACGTGTCGATCGTCAGCTTGCTGACGGCGGGCATGACCGTCGTGATCCTGATGCGGCACATCGATCTCTCGGTGGGGTCGACGGTGGGCGTGAGTGCCTATGCGGTGGGCAGTCTCTTCGTCGCGTTTCCGCACATGCCTGTGATCGTCGCGCTGGCCGCGGGGCTCGCGATCGGTCTCATCGCGGGCGGCATCAACGCGCTGCTCGTGGCGGTAGGCCGGGTGCCTTCACTCGTGGCAACGCTCTCGACGCTCTACATCTTTCGCGGCGCCGATTACGCGTGGGTACATGGCGGACAGATCAATGCAACCAGCCTGCCCGAATCGTTCTCGCGGCTTGCGACGGGGGAAGTGTTCGGCGTGCCGTCGCTTGCGCTGATTGCCGCTGTCGTGCTGGTCGGTCTGTCGGTCTACCTGAAGCAGTTTCGCGGCGGCCGCGAGCACTATGCGGTCGGCTCGAATCCGGAGGCCGCGCGGCTTGCCGGCGTCAGCGTCGAGCGGTGTGTAATAAGGGGTTTCCTGATCAGCGGTGCGATTGCGGGTTTGTCCGGCGCGCTGTGGCTTGCGCGGTTCGGTACCGTCGATGCAAGCACGGCCAAGGGCATCGAATTGCAGGTCGTGGCGGCAGCGGTAGTGGGCAGTGTGGCGATCACGGGCGGCGTCGGAACCATTCTCGGTGCAACGCTTGGCGCGCTGGTGCTGGGGGTGATCAGCATCGCGCTCGTTGTTCTGCATGTGTCGCCGTTCTGGGAGCAAGCCATCGAAGGCGCGCTGATCGTCGTTGCGATTGCCGCCGATACGCTGCTCGCACGCTCTGTCGCCAAACGCATGATGAGGAAACGCGATCATGGCTAAACCCGATTCCGCCTTGCTGACCCGCCGGCGCGAAACGCCCCTGCAATGGGAAGCGCTGCTTGTCGTCGTATTGATTCTGGCCTTGATTCTTGGGCGCGTGCTGTCGCCGGTATTCCTGAGCGCGGGCAATCTGGGCAACGTGCTCGCCGATCTCACCGAAATCGCGCTGATGGCGTTGCCTATGACGCTCATCATCGTGGCGGCGGAAATCGATCTTTCCGTGGCCTCGGTGCTCGGCGCATCGAGCGCGCTGATGGGCGTACTCTGGCACATGGGATTGCCGATGCCGGTCGTCATCGTGCTGGTGCTGGTGTTCGGCGCGCTGGCCGGTCTGCTTAACGGTCTTGTGATCGTGAAGCTGAATCTGCCTTCGCTTGCGGTGACGATCGGCACGCTCGCGCTGTTTCGCGGTCTTGCGTATGTGCTGCTCGGAGACCAGGCGGTGGCCGATTTTCCCGCTGCGTATACGGCGTTCGGCATGAACACGCTGTGGTCGAGCTTTATTCCACTGCCGTTTTTGATCGTGATTGTCTGCGCCGTGGTCTTTACCGTGTTGCTGCAGGCAACGGCCTTTGGGCGCAGCCTTTACGCGATCGGCGCAAATTCCACGGCGGCCTCGTTTTCTGGCATCGATGTGGCGAGGATCCGCCTGCGTCTGTTCGTGACGTCGGGTGTGCTTAGCGCGCTTGCGGGCATTGTGTACACGCTGCGTTTTACGAGCGCACGCGGCGATAACGGCGAAGGTTTCGAACTGTCGGTGATCGCAGCGGTGCTGTTTGGCGGCGTGAGCATTTTTGGCGGGCGCGGCTCGATGTACGGCGTGCTGCTATCGCTGCTGATTGTCGGCGTGCTGAAGAATGCGTTGACGCTCGACGATGTATCCAGCGAAACGCTGACGATCGTCACAGGCGTGCTGTTGCTCGCATCGGTGCTTATTCCAAATCTGGTCGCACGCTGGCGCGCGATGCGCGACCGGCGCTTTATTGCCCGATCGGGTTGATTGTGCAGTAGCTGGATAACACAGCAGGGATTAGACGTCAGGACGATCAACAACCCCGGGTATAAAAGACCCGACACTATAACCAGGAGACATGCCATGAGAAGACCACTTCGTTGCGCGGGCGCGGCAGCGCTGTGTGCGGCACTGCTAGGCTTGAGCTTTGCCGCGGGCGCGGCCGATCTCAAGAGCGGGCTGAAGATTGCCTTTCTGCCCAAGCAGATCAATAACCCGTACGAAGTCATCGCCGATGATGGCGGCATGGCCGGCATCAAGGAATTCCACGGCATAGGCAAGGTGGTCGGTCCTTCGGACGCGGGTGCCTCGTCGCAGGTGCAGTACATCAATACGCTGATCACGCAGAAGCAGGACGCGATCGTCATCGCCGCGAACGACGCGAACGCGGTCGTGCCGTATCTGAAGAAGGCCATGTCGCAGGGTATCAAGGTCGTCACGTTCGACTCCGACACGGCGCCTGATGGACGTCAGCTTTTCGTCAACCAGGCTAACGCGGAAAGTATCGGGCGTGGTCAGATCCAGCTCGTGTCGAAGCTGATGGGCGGCGAGGGTGAATTCGCGATCCTGTCGGCGACGCCGAATGCGACCAACCAGAACACCTGGATCAAGTGGATGCAGGAAGAGCTGAAAAAGCCGGAGTATTCGAAGCTCAAGCTGGTGAAGATCGCATACGGCAACGACGACGACCAGAAATCGTTCGTCGAGACGCAAGGTCTGCTGCAGGCGTATCCAAACCTGAAGGCGATCGTCGCTCCGACGTCGGTCGGCATCGCGGCGGCCGCACGCTATATCTCGACTTCCTCGAGTAAAGGCAAGGTTGCGGTGACGGGGCTCGGAACACCGAACCAGATGCGCGCGTTCGTCAAGAACGGCACGGTGAAGGCGTTCCAGCTGTGGGATCCGGGTCAACTCGGTTATCTCGCCGCCTATGCTGCTGCGAACCTCGCTTCGGGAACGATTACGGGCAAGGAAGGCGAATCGTTCGAAGCGGGCAAGCTCGGCAAGCGCACGATCGGCCCGAAGGGCGAAATCATCCTTGGACCGCCGACGACGTTTGACGCAAGCAATATCGACAACTTCAATTTCTGACGGTACGGCGATACGCCTGAACGCTTGACGGTTCAGGCGTAAGCCCCCAGTTGCCGGGCAAAGCGTCGCGCGCATTCGAGTCCGAATGCCGTCGGCGCGATGCCCCGGTCGTGCAGCACTTCAAATCCCATGCGCCATGCCGCGATCCGCTTGCCGTAGCAGGTCAGCGCATCGAGCGACTGCATCACGAATACGATCGTGGGCAGTACGTCTGCATAGAGCGCTTCTGCACGCGTTTGTTCTCCCGCAGCAAAAGCACGTTGAATGATGACCTGTCTGTCGAACGTATCCGGTGCCACGATCAGGCCGGCGCAGCCCGCGCGCAGATTGTCGATGAGTTCCTGACCGCCGCGCCCGTTAAAGACGGGAAGCGGTTTCCCATGCGCCCGTAGCTGATCGATTGTGTTCCTGATCGTGATAGCGGGCCCTTCGCCCTTGAGCCAGCGAAAGTTCTCGCGCAGCCGTGCAAGCTCGACGATCGATTCGACCGACAGCCCGACGCCGAGATATTCCGGTGCGTTCTGTATTCCGGCTGGCGCCTCTACGCGCTGCATCACGTCGGCGAAGAAATTGAAATAGAACGATTCGGGTTCAGTGCGAGTGGCGGGTGGTTGCAGGATCAACCATGACGCGTCGCGCGTGACGGCATAACTGGCCAGCGCGACCTGTGCGTCGACCGTGTCTCCCGTAATCGTGACGGCGAGCGGCACGCGTCCGCCGATATCTTCGCTGGCCCAATCGATGATCTGGTGTTTTTCGGCAAGCGACATGCGATGCACTTCGGTGGCGAGTCCAAGGATCACGATGCCAGGTGCGCCTGCGTTGATCGTCGCATCGACCTGGGCACGCATTGCATCGCGATCGGGACGATTGAACTCGTCGAAGTAAGCGTACAGCACGGGCCACATTCCGCCAGGAGGCTGCATTGCTGGCATTTGCATGGTCGTGTTCCGCGCGCGTGAGTGAGGAATCAGTGCGATTCACGCGGCACAGGTGCGCCGCTCGATCCGACAAGGAAGTCCAGATCCGCGCCCTGATCCGCCTGCAAGACATGTTCGACGTAGAGCCTGTAGTAACCGCGCTCCGGCAGATCCGGCGCCTGCCATTCGGCGCGACGCCGCGCGAGTTCCTCGTCGGACACCTCCAGATGCAGCCGGCGCGCCGCGACGTCGAGCTCGATCATGTCGCCCGTCCTGACTAGGGCGAGCGGACCGCCCGCCGCCGCTTCCGGCGACACGTGCAGCACCACCGCACCGTACGCCGTGCCGCTCATGCGCCCGTCCGAAATGCGGACCATATCGGTGATGCCCTTTTCCAGCACCTTTTTGGGCAGCGGCATGTTGCCGACTTCAGCAAAGCCCGGATAGCCCTTCGGTCCCGCGCCCTTGAGCACCATGATGCAGTGCTCGTCGATGTCGAGCGAATCGTCGTCCACCTTCGCGTGCAGCTCCTCGATGTTTTCGAACACCACCGCGCGGCCCCGATGCTGGAGCAACGAAGCGGTCGCCGCCGACGGTTTGATCACCGCGCCATCCGGCGCCAGATTGCCCTTGAGCACCGCAATGCCAGCTTTGGGCTTGAACGGCTCGGCAAACGTCGTGATGACCTTCTCGTCGTAGTTGGGCGCGCTGGCGACGTTCTCCCAGATCGACTTGCCGTTGACGGTCAGCGCGTCACGATGCAGCAGCCCCTGTTCGCCGAGCTGCCTCAGCACCGCCGGCAGGCCGCCCGCGTAATAGAAATCTTCCATCAGGTATTCGCCGGAAGGCTGCAGATTCACGAGACACGGCACATCCGACCCAAGCTCCCAGTCTTCGAGCGAAAGCGGCACGCCGATGCGCTTCGCGAGCGCAATCAGATGCACCACCGCATTGGTCGAGCCGCCAATCGCCGCGTTCGTGCGGATCGCGTTCTCAAAGGCCTGACGCGTGAGGATCTTGTCCATCGTCAGGTCTTCGCGCACCATGTCGACGATGCGGCGCCCGGCCAGATGCGCGAGCACCTGACGGCGCGCGTCCACCGCGGGAATCGCCGCGTTGTGCGGCAAGCCCATGCCGAGCGACTCGACCATCGACGCCATCGTCGAGGCCGTGCCCATCGTCATGCAGTGGCCGCGCGAGCGGTTCATGCACGATTCGGCCTCGGTGAACTCTTCCTGCGTCATGGTGCCGGCGCGTACTTCCTCCGACATCTGCCAGACGCCCGTGCCCGAGCCGATGTTCCTGCCGCGAAAGCGGCCATTGAGCATCGGGCCGCCGGAGACGGCGAGCGCGGGCAGGTTGCACGAGGCCGCGCCCATCAGCAGCGCGGGCGTGGTCTTGTCGCAACCGACCAGCAGGATCACGCCGTCCATCGGATTGCCGCGAATCGACTCCTCGACATCCATCGAGGCGAGATTGCGAAACAGCATCGCGGTAGGGCGCAGGTTCGTCTCGCCGAGCGACATCACGGGAAATTCGAGCGGCAGGCCGCCCGCTTCGTGCACGCCTTTTTTCACGTACTCGGCGAGCTCGCGAAAGTGCGCGTTGCACGGTGTGAGTTCCGACCACGTATTACAGATGCCGATCACCGGACGACCATCGAATTCGTCGTGCGGGATGCCCTGGTTTTTCATCCACGAGCGATGAATGAATCCGTCCTTGTCATTCCTGCCGAACCAGCCTTGCGAACGAAGCTTGCGCATGTTTGTCTCCTGCCAGTTATGCTTATATTCTGCGCTTCATTGGCCATTTCTAGAAGATAGCCAGTGAAGGGGCTTGAAGCCAGAGCTGCATTGCCCGTATAAGCATGGATATGAACGGATAATGGAGGCAATCGTGAGTCGATACACCACTGAAGAGCACGCCGCATTTGTGCGCGATTTCGAACGCGACGGCATGGTTGTATTGCGTGATCATTTTCCGCACGCAATCCTCGCTGCATGGCAACACGCGTTCTCGCCGCTGCTGCAGGCAAGAATCGCTGCAAAGGCGACTGCGGTGCGAGGCGAAAATCGTCACTACATTACGCTTCCGTTCGTCGGCGTCTTTGCGGACGAGCGCATTTTCTGCGATCCCGATGTGCTCGCGATCGTCGAGCGGGTTGCCGGGCCTGATCCTGCGATGTGTCAGCTTGCTACCGATACTCCGCTTGCCGGTTCCACTTACCAGGACGTGCATCGCGATACGCCAGAACTTTTCGAGGGCGAAGCGGAAACGCCATCATTCCAGCTGGCGGTCAATTTTCCGTTATGCGACGTGACCGCGGAAAACGGGCCGTTCGAAACGACGCTGGGCACACACAGGATCAACAAGGAAGAGGCGATGACCGCATACGGGCGCGGCCAGTATCCGCTCGTTGCCGTGCCGATGAAGCTCGGCGACGTGATGATCCGCGATGTGCGGGTGTTGCATCGTGGTACGCCCAACCGTTCACCGCTGCCGCGTCCGATGGTTGTCATCGGTTATAGCCGTAGCTGGTATTTCCGGCCGGAGGTGCATATCGATGTGCCGCGCGATGTGTTCCAGTCGTTGAGTCCGCGCGCGAAACGATTGCTGCGTTACATGCCGCAGGTGAACGACGCTGGTTCGCTTGCCGATGCGGAAAGCTATCTGAAGTTTGCGTACTAGCAGCACACCCGCGAGGAATCGCGAAGCGTCCGCCCTAAAAGAGAAGGCACTCACAAAGCGCTGATTGTGGTCGTGGAAAAGTGCAGGGGCCAGGCGGCGGCGCTAAGCCCGTATGTCGAACCCTTGCGCGTATGTTTCCGGCTTGCTTGCGTCCCATACGCGGCCATCGATCAGCACCTGCGGTACTTCGAGCACAGGCACGGCGAGGCCCATGCGTTGTGCTGCTTCGCGATAAAGCGCCGTCTGGTTGATTGCAGCAGCAATAGCCGTGTAATCGTCGCGCTGCGCGATCATGCCCCAGCGCTCATATTGCGTGAGAAACCACGCGCCGTCGGACGCGCGCGGATAGTTGACTGCGCCGCCTTCGAAAAATCGCACCGGCAGACGTGTTGCGCTGCTTGCATCGGTTCCCAGTCGCGCCGCGATCAGCGCCTGGGGCGCGCCGAGAAATTCCGGTTGTGCGAGTCTTCTCGCGATCTCGTTTCGATGACCGGCGTCATCGAGCCAACGGCACGCTTCGAGCATGGTTTGCACGAGCGCGCGTGAGGTGTTGGGGTGCGCGCTGACAAAATCGCGCCTGCACGCGAGCACTTTCTCCGGATGATCCGGCCAGATTTCGCTGCTGTAAGCGGCGGTGCGGCCCACACCTTGCGCTTCTGCAACGGCATTCCACGGGTCGCCCACGCACAGGCCATCGAGCCTTTCTTCCGCGAGCGCGCCGACCATCCGGGGCGGGGGAATAACGACGCTTTCGATATCGCGCAACGGATGAACGCCTTGCGCGGCGAGCCAGTAATACAGCCACATCGCATGCGTGCCCGTGGGGAACGTCTGCGCGAAAACCGGTTTGCGTCCGAGCGTGCGCAGTGCGGCCGGTAGCGTGCCGTGCTCGTCGAGCGCGGCGGCAAGCCGGTTCGATACGGTGATCGCCTGACCATTGCGGTTGAGCACCATCAGCACGGCCATATCCGTTTGCGGACCGCCAAGCCCGAGCTGGATGCCGTAGACGAGCCCGTAGAGCGCGTGCGCCGCGTCCAGATCGCCGGAGAGCAGCTTGTCGCGCACGGCGGCCCACGAAGGCTGCCGGCAGAGTTCGAGCGTCAGGCCGTGGGCGTGACCGAATTCGAGCAGCTTGGCCGCGACGAGCGGCGCTGCGTCGCTTAGTGCGACAAAGCCAAGCCGCAGATGCGTTTTCTCGAGCCGCTCCGATGCGTTGGAACTGGCGTGTTGAGTAGGTGCGTTCATGAGCGAGCCATCATTGGGACGATTCCGCCGACGCGATCAGCTGACGCGCCACCTCGGCGAGTTTGACGCCCTGGTTCATCGCACGCTTGCGCAGCGTGGCGTAAGCGGCATTTTCGGTCATTTTCTGCTGATCCATCAGCAGGCGTTTCGCGCGATCGATCAGCTTGCGTTCGGCCAGTTCGTTTTCCGCCTGCGCAAGACGTTCGCGTAACCGCGATTCCTGTGCGAAGCGGGCGAGCGCCACTTCGAGAATCGGCGCGAGACGCTCCGTCGCGAGACCTTCGACCAGATACGCCGTCACGCCTGCGCCTACCGCGTCGCGGATCAGCTGCTGGTTTGCATCGGGGCTGAACATCAGGACCGGGCGCGGCGCCGTGGCGTTCATCACCGCGAGTTGTTCGAGCGTGTCGCGGGAGGGCGATTCGGTATCGATGATGATCACATCAGGCCGCTCGCTCTGGACGACACGATGCAACGCTTCAGGTGTCGCGGTTTCGGCAAGCATGTCATAGCCGAGCCGCGCGAGGGCGTCGCGCAGCTCGCCGATGGGTTTGTCGGTGTCGGTGACGAGCAGTACACGCAGCATCTTTCGCCTGTTGTTATCGGCCGTTTCAATGTGTTCAGGTTGCAACGGTAGTCGCCTCGCACATCCGTTTCAGTTCAGGGATGCACGAGCCACAGACCGTGCCGCAGCCGAGCTTCGTTTTCAGTTCCGGCAGGGTGGCGCCAGCCGCAATCGCCGCCTGGATGCGGGATTCGCCGACCTGCATGCAGTTGCACACCACGCGTTCGCGCGCGACGTTTGTCTGCTTCTGCGTAGAGAATACCGCGAAGCGCGGTCCGGACCACGGAGTGGCGTCGCGCAGGCGTGCAAGGAGGGCGTCTGCGTTCGTCACGTCCCCTGCGAAAACAAAGCCGTCGATAATGTTCTCGCGCCATACGACGCGCTTGTCAAGGCCGCGTCGTGCATCGCGGTATTCGAGCGTGTCTTCGCCGACGGGAAGATCAAGTGCTTCGTAGAGACGCGGCAGCCAGTCCGCAGGCGCATCGTCGTGCGCCGCGCGCAACACGATCAGATCGTCCTCTTCGATGCTGATCGCGGCGTAACTGCATTCCTTCAGCAGCGGCTGTACGGCAGCCTGTAGCGCGAGCACATCGCCGCGTCGGGCGGCAACCAGCCGCCACGGCAGCTCGACCGGCTCGATACGCACCGCCGCGTGCTTCAGTTCCGGCTGAAACGAGGAAGGGTCGACGGCGGATATCGTCGTCTCGTTGATGCCGCCGCTTGCCAGAAATTGCGCGCTCCAGTGCATCGGCGCGAATACGGTGCCGGACTGCACGTCGTCTGTCAGTTGCACCGGTAGTACGAGATTGCCGCGCCGGCTCGACACACGTACAAGATCGCCTTCAACGAAGCCACGACGTGCGGCATCGCCGCGCTGCATGCTGAGCGCGGGCGCCGGTGCGTGCGAAAACAGTTTGCCGACCCGGCCCGTGCGGCTCATGCCGTGCCACTGATCGCGCAGGCGCCCGGTCAGCAGACGAAACGGGAAACGCGCGCTGGTTGCTTCCGCAACCGGGAGATAGTGGGTCGCGTGAAAACGCGCGCGGCCGTCCTGCGTTGCGAAGACGCCATCGGTATAGCGACGCGCCTCCCCATGCATAACAGCCGCGCGAAACGGCCATTGCTGTGGGCCGTTTTCTTCGAGCACCGCATAGCTCAGTCCACCGATATCGAGGTCGCGGCCTTCGGTAAGCGTTCGATGTTCGTTGAACACATCTTCAGGATCATCGAATGCAAACAGTGTTTTAAGCGCCCCCTGGCGCGCTTCAATCCGCTTTGCGACTTCATTGACGATCCACCAGTCAGGCTTTGCCTCGCCGGGCGCCGCGACGGCCGCACGTACGCGCGAAATGCGGCGCTCCGAATTGGTAACCGTGCCGGATTTTTCTCCCCACGTCGCGGCGGGCAGCACGACGTCGGCGAACGGCACCGTGTCGGTCAGCATGAACGCTTCCTGCACGACCACGAACTCTGCTTTTGCCAGCGCTTCGCGAACGCGCGGAATATCCGGCATCGAATGCGCCGGGTTTGTGCAGGCGATCCAGATTGCCTTGATCTTGCCGGCGTGCAGCGCTTCGAACATGTCGACTGCGGGCAGGCCGGGGCGGTCGGACAGTTGCGATACGCCCCATAGCCGCGCCACTTCTTCACGATGTGCCGCGTTGCCGATATCGCGATGTGCCGCGAGCATCGTCGCCATGCCACCGACTTCGCGGCCGCCCATCGCATTGGGCTGGCCTGTCAGCGAAAACGGTCCCGCGCCCGCGCGGCCGATCTGGGCCGTAGCGAGATGCAGGTTGATCAGGGCGAGATTCTTGTCGGTGCCGTGGCTCGACTGGTTGAGTCCCATGCAGTACAGCGACAGCGCCGCATCGCTCGCGCCGAACCATTCGGCCGCCTGCATGATTTCGCGCTCAGTGATGCCGCAAATCCCCGCCACCATGCGCGGCGTGAAATCGCGCACCAGTGCTTTCAGTGCGTCAAAATCAGCGGTGTGCTGCTCGATGAAATCGCGATCGACGAGGCCTTCCCAGATCAGGTGATGCAGCATGCCGTTGAAGAGCGCGACGTCGCTGCCCGGCTGGATCGGCAGATGCAGGTCGGCCATGGCCGCCGTATCGGTGCGGCGCGGATCGACCACGATCCAGCGGATCGATGGATCGGCCGCTTTCGCTTCTTCGAGGCGGCGAAATAACACGGGGTGCGCCCACGCCATATTGCTGCCCGCGAACAGCACGGTTTTCGCGCGCTCCAGATCGTCGTAGCAGGTGGGCGGGCCGTCGGCGCCGAGCGCCATCTTGTACGCCGTGACCGCGCTCGACATGCACAGGCGCGAATTCGTATCGATGTTGTTCGTGCCGATCAGGCCTTTGGCCAGCTTGTTGAAGACGTAATAGTCTTCTGTCAGCAACTGGCCCGATACATAGAATGCGACCGCATCCGGCCCATGCTGCTTGATCACTTCGGCAAAGCGCGCCGCGACGGTATCGAGCGCGGTGGACCATTCGACCTGCTTGCGTGGCATGTCGCGTTGCAGCCGCATTTCCGGCATTGTCGCGCGACCCGTTTCGCTTTGCGCGGTCAGCGCGAGCGACATCCCTTTCGTGCAGAGCCTGCCGAAATTCGCCGGATGATCGGGGTCGCCCTGAACGCCGGCGATGCGTCCATTTTCCGCTTCGATCAGCACGCCGCAGCCGACGCCGCAGTAGCAGCAGGTGGAGCGGGTCACGGTCTTCGTCATATCCGTGCGCCGGTCAGCTCAGGCCAAGATAGATCGAGCCGTCTGCATCGACGCGTACCGGGAAATGCCGCGCGCAGCCTTCATCCGGCGCACGCGCCTGTCCACTTGCAAGATCGATATTCCATGCGTGCAGCGGGCAGGTCACGCTTTCGCCGTGCACGATGCCAAGCGAGAGCGAGCCGCCCTTGTGCGGGCAGCGGTCGAGCAGCGCGAACACCTTGTCCTGCGCGGTGCGAAAAATCGCCACGTTGCCGCTTTCGCGTTCGAGCACGCGGCTGCCAAGCGGCGGAATGTCCGCGACCTGGCAGATACGGGTCCATTCTTGAGTCACTTTCATGTCCATGGTGTCGTCCTCAGGCCACGATTTTTAGCGGGATGTATTCATGCTTCTGCTTGCCGGCGATTCGCGCATCCCACGGATCAGGCAAACCTTCCAGCGAATACAAGAGGCGTTCGTACAGCGCCTTGCGGTTCGCCGCATCGTCTACGACCTTCTTCTTGATGTAGTCGAGGCCCACGCGTTCGATGTAATGCACGGTACGGTCGAGATACCACGCTTCCTCGCGATAGAGCTGAAGGAACGCGCCTGAATATTCCTTGACCTCGTCCGACGTTTTCACCTTGACGAGAAACTGCGCGACTTCCGTCTTGATGCCGCCGTTGCCGCCCACATACAGTTCCCAGCCGCTATCCACCGCGATCACGCCGACGTCCTTGATACCTGCTTCCGCGCAGTTGCGCGGGCAACCGGATACGGCGAGCTTCACCTTGTGCGGCGACCACATGTTCGCGAGCATCGTCTCGAGATCGATACCCATCTGCGTGCTGTTCTGCGTGCCGAAGCGGCAGAACTCGCTGCCCACGCATGTTTTCACGGTACGGATCGATTTGCCGTAGGCGTGGCCCGACTTCATGCCAAGGTCTTTCCATACATTGGGCAGGTCTTCCTTCCGGATGCCCAGCAGGTCGATCCGCTGGCCGCCGGTGACCTTGAGCATCGGTACGTTGTATTTGTCGGCGACATCCGCGATGCGGCGCAGTTCGGCCGCGTTCGTCACGCCGCCTTTCATCTGCGGAATCACCGAGAACGTGTTGTCTTTCTGGACGTTCGCATGCACGCGCTCGTTCACGAAGCGGCTTTGCGGATCATCGACCGCTTCGCGCGGCCATGTGGAAAGCAGGTAATAGTTGATGGCGGGGCGGCAGGTCGCGCAGCCGTTCGGCGTGCGCCATTCCAGGAAGTCATACACTTCGCGATGCGTGACCAGATGATGATCGCGGATCGCCTTGCGCACGTCGCCGTGATTGCGATCGGTGCAATGACAGATTGCCTTCGTCTTCGATGTCTCCTGGAAGTCGGAGCCGACCGTGCTCATCAGGATCTGTTCGACAAGACCCGTGCACGAACCGCACGAGCTGGACGCCTTGGTGTGCTTGCGCACTTCGTCGAGCGTGAAGAGGCCTTTTTCCGTGATCGCCTTGACGATCGTGCCTTTGCATACGCCATTGCAGCCGCACACTTCGTCGCTGTCGGCCATCGCGGCGGCGCGGCTTTGGCCCTGCACGCCCGAATCGCCGACATTCGATTCGCCGAACATGATGTGATCGCGCAGGTCACCCAGCTTGCGGCCTTCACGCAGCAGCTTGAAATACCATGCACCATCGGCGGTATCGCCATAGAGGCACGCGCCGACGAGCTGATCGTCCTTGATGACGAGCTTCTTGTACACACCGCCCGAAGGATCGGACAGCACGATTTCCTCGGTGCCTTCGCTACCCATGAAATCGCCGGCGGAAAACAGGTCGATGCCGGTGACCTTGAGTTTGGTCGAAAGAACCGAGCCCTTGTAGCTGCCGATGCCCAGCAGCGCGAGATGGTTCGCGCAGACTTTCGCCTGCTCGAAGAGCGGTGCGACGAGACCATAGGCAATGCCG
The DNA here is from genome assembly GCF_907164545.1 of Paraburkholderia gardini. Classification (NCBI taxonomy): domain Bacteria; kingdom Pseudomonadati; phylum Pseudomonadota; class Betaproteobacteria; order Burkholderiales; family Burkholderiaceae; genus Paraburkholderia; species Paraburkholderia gardini. The sequence continues at coordinate 133,295 of NZ_CAJQZB010000003.1, forward strand.
CGATGGCTCACGCATTCGCCTACCGCGTAAATGCGTGGGTCGTAAGTCTGCAGCGAATCGCTTACCACGATGCCGCGATTGCAGTACAGGCCGGCCGCTTCGGCAAGCGTCGTATTCGGACGGATGCCGGCGGCCATCACGACGAGATCCGCGGGTATCGTCTCGCCGTCCTTGAAGCGAACCGCACTGACTTCGCCCGCTTCGTTACCCACGATCTCCGACGTCGATTTGCCCAGCAAAAACGCGAGGCCACGTTCTTCGAGCGAGCGTTGCAGCAGCTTGCCCGCGGTCGAATCGAGCTGACGTTCAAGCAGCGTGTCGGCCAGATGCACGACGGTCACGTCCATGCCGCGCAGCTTTAACCCGTTCGCGGCTTCAAGGCCAAGCAGACCGCCGCCGATCACGACCGCGCGACGCTTCACCGCAGCCGTATCGATCATCGCCTGCGTATCGCGGATGTCGCGATACGTGATCACGCCGTTCAGGTCCTTGCCCGGCACGGGCAGGATAAACGGCGTGGAGCCGGTCGCGATCAGCAGACGGTCGTAGGGTGCTTCGGTGCCGTCGTCGGCAACCACCACGCGCTTCACGCGGTCGATCCGTTCGATCGTCTTGCCGAGATGGAGCGTGATGTCGTTCTGTTGATACCACTCGATCGAATTAAGAATGATGTCGCCGAATGCCTGCTCACCGGCGAGCACCGGCGAAAGCAGTATGCGGTTGTAGTTCGGATGCGGCTCCGAGCCGAATACGGTGATGTCGTAATGGCCTGGCGCGATCGTCAGCAGTTCTTCGATCGTACGAATGCCGGCCATGCCGTTACCGATTACAACGAGGCGAGGTTTGTTCATCATGATGTATTCCCGTTCAGACGCGTGCGGCTGCAACCGACCACGCACTGCGCCAGCGGCGCTTCACGTTGCTCATGCCGGCCCAGCCGAGCGCGGCCAGTGCGGCGAAAAGCCAGAGACCCATTGAATAGTCGCCGGTGGCCTGCTTGATCGAGCCGAGGCTCGCGGCAAGCGCAAAGCCGCCTACGCCGCCCGCCATGCCGATCAGGCCGGTCATCACGCCGATATCCTTAGCGAAGCGCTGCGGGACGAGCTGGAACACGGCGCCGTTGCCCGCGCCGAGACATAACATCGCCGCAATGAACAGCGGCAGCGTGACGAACGGACCGCCTGCGCCAAAGCCCGCGAGACCGATCAGCACCGCCACAGCCGCGAACACGTTGAGCAGCGAACGCGTGCCGCCGATGCGATCGGCCATCAGTCCGCCGAACGGACGCATCACCGAGCCTGCGAACACGCACGCAGCCGTGGCCCAGCCGGCCAGCTTCGGATCGAAACCGAACTGGTCGTGAAAGTAGCCGGGCAGCGCGCTGGCGAAGCCCGAGAAGCCGCCGAACGTCAGCGAGTAGAAGAACATGAACCACCACGCGTCGCGACTGGCGAGCATGCGGGCATAGTCACGCAGATGCTTGTGCGCGACGACGCCCGGTGCATCCTTCGCGCTGAGCGTATAGAACACCAGCACGGCGATGAGCGGGATACAGGCGATGCCGAACACGCTCTGCCAGCCGAACGCGACGGCCAGCACCGGCGCGAACAGCGCGGCGAGCACGGTGCCCGAATTGCCCGCACCGGCGATGCCCATCGCGGTGCCTTGCTGATGCGGCGGATACCAGCGCGAGGCGAGCGGCAACGCCACCGCGAACGACGCGCCCGCAACACCCAGCGCCGCGCCGAACAGCAGCACCTGGCCCATCGAATGCACGCCGGTGCGCCACGCGACGAGAAGACTCGCGATCACAAGCACCTGACCGATCAGGCCCGCACGCTTCGCGCCGATGCGATCGGCGAGCATGCCCATGAACACACGCAGGATCGCGCCGGCCAGAATCGGCGTGGCGACCATCAAACCGCGTTGCTGGGTGGTGAGCGACAGTGTGTGGGCAATCTGGATCTGCAGCGGTCCAAGGAGATACCAGACCATGAAGCTCAGATCGAAATAGAGGAATGCGGAAAACAGCGTGGGGGTGTGGCCGTTACGCCAGAAGCTGCGGTCCATGATTGTTCCGTCGTCGGATCGCATCCGGATGATGTACCGGATACGACAAACGTCGAACGCCATTGCCCGACCGATGAACGGCACGGAGTGCCGTTTCGCTGCGTGGTCCCGCGCAGTGTGTGCTGCGGTGCCCGGTTCATGCATCCCCGCGCCGTTGCAAGGTGCGATAGCTACTTAGCAACAGCCATGCCACCTTGCGACATCGGCGCAAAGCCTTGCTGGGCGTGGGTTTGGGAGAGAGAGCCGCAGGTCGCATATTGCACCGCAGCAGTGCGTCGCCTCGCGTCGCCGCACAGACTTGGCGCGGGTGGCGCGTTCGTGGCGCGTGGAGCGCGCTCATGAATTTTTATATGGACTCAGGCGGTATTCGCTTCGGCTTCGGGCCACAAGCGCGGAAACAGATAGCGGAAAAGACCCAGCGGCAACGCCAGTTCGATCGGCCCTTTCGGCGTTCTGGAGCGCACGATGCCAAGCGTCAGCAGATCGGCGAGCACGCGATCGGCGGTGCGCGCGGCGAGCCCCATCATGCCCTTGAAGCGGGCCCGGTCCATTGTGCTTGCCGTGCCCAGCCACGCGAGCGGCTGCGCCGCCTCGGCGCGCAGATAACGCGTGGCTTCGCGTGTGCCTTCGGCGGCGAGCATCTGCGCGAGCCTCGCCTCGAACGCGCGCATATCCAGCATGCCGTTCATGAAGCGAACCTGGTCGAGACAGATATTCATGCCAAACTCGATAAAGTCGACGAGGCCTTTTTCGGAGAGAACCCCGCGACCGTCGTAGTCGCCCTGACGTGGCTGGTCCGCTGCGATCAGATGCGCGTAATAGCTCGACTGTTCGCGTGCGAGCCCGCGCATGGGCGACCACAACCCCTGCGTGAGCCCGAGCGCCGACAGCCCGAGATGCGTGTGCAGACGCGCCGTGCGGCCATTGCCATCGAGAAACGGGTGAATCCATGCGAGCCTGTGATGCGCCGCCATCAACGCGATGACAGCGGTTTCGCCAGCACGTGCGTGACGATAGCCGCGATGCCATTCGTCCATGAATGCGGGGATGGTGGCGGGATCGGGCGGAATATGCGCACCCACCTTGACGCCGCGCGTGCGCCACACGCCTGGAACGATGGTTTCTTCGCGGCCTTCGTCGTCGATCTGGGTCAGGTCGGTGGGCGAGAGCTGGTCGTGCAGATGACGATGGATCGCCTGCGCCACCGAGCCCTCGAAAAAGACGCTCGAATCGAAAGCGGGAAAAGTGTGTTCGCCCCATTGCTCAGTGGCGATATGCGCCACTGCAATGCGCTGTTTGCGGGCTTCCGCGGGCTTCTTTGAAAAGTCCTGCTGCATCGCCTGTTCGATCAGAAGCGGCTCCGTATGCTGGCCCTCGATCTTGTTCGTGTAGTACGAGTTCATGGGACGCAGCGCGTCGCGCAGCAGATCGCGCAGATGCGGCATGCCGTGAGCCGCGAGATCCTTTGCATCGCCGATCACCTGGGCGGCGAGCGGGCGCAGCCCGTCCAGCCCCGGCTCCGAAGGCAGAAGCGGATGCATCTGATGGACGGCGTAATACGGGTATCTCGAGGAAGACGGTGCCATGGCGGACCTGTTGGCGGATCACGTGGCGAATCTTATCATCGATATAAAATCTTGAAAATATGTTTATTTACATGTGGTTATATTAAGTGTGGCGAATCATGTGGCGAATTTATATCAACGCTTTTCGTGCCACGCTTCGTGTCAGCGCCCGGGCATAACTGCGTGGAGAAAACGCAAACGTCAGCGCAATCATCGCTGAGATGGTCACTGCCAGCATGATCCACGCCGCCGTGAAAGTTCCCGTCAGATCGCGTACGAAGCCCGCCAGCATGGGCGCCGCTGCCGCGACGACAAAACCGACGCCCTGTACAAACGCGACGAGCCGGGCGGCGAGCCGGTGGTCGCCGGCGTGATCGAGCGTGGTGACGAGCGTGAGCGCGAACGTGCCGCCGAGACCCGCGCCAGCGAGGGCGACCCACAGCAGGGGCGCTGCTTCGGGCCACGCAGTCAGCCCCACAATGCCCGCAAGCTGCGCCGAAAGGCCCGCGACGAGCCACGGTCGCCGGTCGCGGAACGACGCTGCGGCGAGCGGCAGCAACAGCGCAGCGGCGGCCTGAAATACGGTCATGCCGGCAAGCAGCGAACCGCCGGTAGCGACATCGGCGCCGTGCTGCAGGTAGTACGCGGGCAACCATGCGACGAGGCTCGTATAGCCGCCGTTGACGAGCCCGAAGTGCAGTCCGAGCGCCCATGCGCGGCGGTTGCGCACAAGACTGACGGAAGGCTGCGATAAATCGTGGCGTGAGGCGGACGATGGGCATGCCGGACTTGCAAGACTCGTCGGACCTGCGGGACGCTGGCGGTTCAGGCAAAGCCAGCAGATGAGCGCCACGAGCGCCGGGAATGCCCAGACGGCGAGCGCGGCGTGCCATGAACCGGCAAGCTGCGCGATCCACGGACTGAGTCCGGCGCCAAGCCCACCGCCGGCCATCATCGACGCCGAGAACACGCCCATCACCAGCGGCACGCGCGTGCCGAAACGCTGCTTGATCACGCCCGGCAGCAACGCCTGGATCGCCGCGACACCCATTCCCGCCAGTGCCGCCGTGAACAGCAGCATGGCGCCGGTTTCCGCCGTCCAGCGCGCGGCACACGCAAGCCCGATCGCCAGAAGCCCGAGCGCAACGCCGCGGGTTTCGCCGACGGCCCGCGTGAGCGCGCCTGCACCGAATGCGCCGATCCCCATGGCGACGACCGGCAGGCTCGTCAAAAGCGACGCGCCATAGAAACTGAGGCCGGTTGCTTCGCGAATCGCCGCCATGAGCGGACTGATCGAGCTCAGAAGCGGCCGCAGATTCACACCCACGACGATGATCGCGCACAACCACACGGCATCGCGCCAGGTCAGCGCCTGCATGGCTGGAGAGGGGCGAAGTGTGTCCGTACACGGGCGGGCAGCGGTGGGAGATTGACTCACGGAACCTTCGTCGGAAGAAGTGGACATGGGCGGTGCCGACCCTGCATGCGGGTCACGCAGCACGCATTGGCGTGTTTCTGCGTTGCACGATGGTTAACCATTTTACGATAAAATGGTTAACCAGATCGCTATGTCTGGTATTTCCGGTTCCGGGTATGCCGCAGTCGATGGCCTTGGAGCCATACGTGTCGCTACAATGCCGCCAGACTTCGCTACAGCCTGCCTGCCGCTATTCGCCCATCCATGACCACACGCGTCCGACGTTCACCTTCAACCGCCGAAACCGCGTCGCCCGCTGTTGAGGACGTGTCCGTGCCGATCAGCGTCGAGGAACGCATTTACGCGTCGATTACCGATGCGTTGCTGCAGGGCAGGCTGCGTCCGGGCACACAGCTTGTCGAGCGTGATCTGGCGGCGGCGTTCGGCTGCACGCGCGGCGCGTTGCGCAAGGTGCTGGCGCGGCTTGGCTTCGAGGGAAAGCTGGTGCTGGAAGCGCATCGTGGCGCATTCGTGCCGGCGCCTTCCGAAGAAGACATCCGGCAGGTGTATCGCGCGCGGCAGATCGTGGAGGCGGGTGTTGTCGCCGCATTATGCGGAGCGTTGCCGGCGCAGCAGAAGCGGCGTCTCATCGCGCATGTGCGTCAGGAAGAGAAGGCACAGCATGCGGGGCGCGTCGATGAAACGGTGCGCCTCGCGGGCCAGTTTCACGTTCTGTTGACGGAACTCGCTGGCGGCACGGAATTACTGGGTCTGGTGATGCAACTGGTCGGAAAGACCGAGTTGTACAAGGCGTTGTACGATCCGTCGAAAGGATCGACCTGTTCCGCCGATGAGCACACGCGGATTATCGAGGCGCTCGATGCAGGCGAACTGCACACCGCGCTGGATGTGATGCGGGTTCACCTTGGAGAACTTGAGGAGCGTGTCGTTCAGCAGGTCCGCCTGCAATCCGGCAGCAATCCTGGCGCGCTGTTCAGCGAATAGAGGATGCGCCCGACGGACCCACGAACGAGAGTTGCAGCGGCTACCCCGACGGGGCCGCTACGGCCGGCCTAGCGCCGACGGAATTGCGAGTTGCGGGCACCGCCGCCACCGCCGCTGGCACGTTCGTCCTTGTGGCGGAAGTTGATACGGCCTTTCGTCAGGTCATAGACCGACAGTTCCAGCGTCACGCGGTCGCCCGCGAGAATACGGATGTGATTCTTGCGCATGCGTCCGGACGCATATGCGCCTACCACGACGCCATTGTCGAGCGTCACGCGGTAACGGCTATCCGGAAGTACTTCGTCGACGATACCGTCCAGTTCAAGCAGTTCTTCTTTCGCCATGCATAGCTCCTGGTCAATGAGTTTGGGCCGCTTCGACCGGATGCCGGCGAAGCGTGTGATGCGGTAAAAGGCGGCGCCGTGGCGCGCCCGTCAATCAATGCGAAAACGTGCGAAGCGGTGCCGCTTAAAGATCGGCGACCGTCTGGCCGTCCACGCGGCCGTCGATCAGTTGCTCGGCGTGCGCCATGCACGCGAGACGCGCCTTGCCCGTGCCTTCGAACGGCCACAGATGCGGCAGCCGGAACACGCGGCCGTCGGCCGACGGGTTCGCGCCAACGCGGCAGATGCGCACCGACGCTTCGTAGCCGGCGTCGGGGTTGCGTCGCGTCTGCTCGTCGGAATGACGGCGCGGATACACGAGCGGGTGAATTTCAAAGCCTTTGTAGGTCCTGACAGCTTGAGTCATAAAACACTATGTCCTGTAATACGTGACCAGCATGTCCCGCACATGACGCACGGGAACGACCGGTCTGGCGGCGCAGCCTGACGGCGCGCCGCACGAAAAAAGAATCGCGCCAGCCCGCTTCAACGAGACTTGCGCTCAGCCGCGGCGATTCGCGGATTCGATGGAGAAGAAACACGCCGATGCCGCGTGGGCACTGGGCGCATGAAAAAGCACGACTCGCGACAGCGAATGCGCCATGAGTGCAACAAGCGCATTGCCGGAGTGACGGGATCGCCGGCGGGCGGTGATCGAACTGTCGGGGGTATTGCGGAGACGCCGGTTGGTGCCGATCGATACTGCCAGTACTGCAGATTCGAGGTACAGCTATTCCAATATGATGCACTAAATGCGATAGCTTGGATAGCAAAAAGTTTCCCGCGCCGGCGGGTTGCGGCACAAAGACGTTCTACCGCAGGCGTTCTGGCGACCCTCCGGAGAGGGCGTGGATGCCTGCGTCGGGGATGGCACGGGGCCTGTTCGGGGATGGCACGGGGCCTGTTCTAGTCGAACCGTCCCGCGCGGTACGGACGTGGATCGGTGAAGGGCGTCGCGCCGGTCATCATTTCCGCCAGCAGGCGTCCGGTTACGGGGCCGAGTGTCAAACCGTGATGGTTGTGGCCGAATGCGAACCACAGCCCGCGATGGCGTGGTGCAGGCCCGATGACCGGTCGCATGTCGGGCGTGCACGGGCGCATGCCGAGCCACGGCGCCGCATCGGTACGTGCGCCGAGGCCGAACACCGGCTTCGCGATCCGTTCCGCGCGCTCGAGCTGTACACCTGTCGGCGGCGCGCCACGCCGCGCGATTTCGACGCCTGTCGTGAGTCGCAGCCGGCCCTGCATCGGCGCGACCACGTAGCCCTTTTCCGAATCGACAACCGGCACCGACAGGATCTGCCGCGCCGGCTCGTAGTGCATGTGATAACCGCGTTTCACACGCAGCGGAATGCGATAACCAAGCGGGCCGAAGACCGTGTCCGACCACGGGCCGAGCGCGAGTACGACTTCCTTCGCGCTTATCCGGCCGGCCGGGGTCTGCACTGTCCAGGCGTCATCTTCGGTGCATAGCGACGTTGCGTCGCCCGTCAGGATCGCACCGCCACCAGCCTCGAACAGGCGGGCATAACCTTTCGTCAACGCGCCCGGACTGGCGACGCTTTTCGGATCCAGCCAGTGCAGCGCGCCGCGAAATCCTTCCGCGAGACCGGGCTCGCGCGCACGGAGTGCGGCGGCGTCGAGTGCGACAACGCGCAGGCCGTTTTCACGGGCTGCGACTTCGGCGGCCGGTGCTTCGCTGTCGAATGCCGACTGCGTGCGAAAGGCCTCGATCCAGCCGCCATCGTGGACGAGCGCATCCATGCCCGCGCGCGCGATCAGCGCGTCGTGTTCCGTCACACTGCGCGAAATCAGCGGCAGCATGTCGCGCGCGGCGCCCGCCAGCCGGGCCGGTGAAGATTCCCACCAGAAACGCGCGAGCCATGATGCGTACGACGGAAGCGCCTTGTAGTCCCAGTAGAGATCGGTCGAGGCGTTACGCGCATAGCGCAGCAACGTGCCGAGATTGCGCGGAAAGCCATATGGCACGATCGACGACCGCTCGATCAGCCCCGCGTTGCCGAAGCTCGTTTCCTCGCCGGGGCCGCGGCGATCGACCAGCGCGACGCGTTTGCCGCGATCCTGCAGATGCAGCGCTGAAGATACGCCGACAATGCCGGCTCCCAGAACGATGACGTCGAAATCCATAGGCTCCGCTTGTGCGCCTGAAAATTGGAGTAGGGGAAATGGCGGACGCGCCGCGCGCTTTTCATCCGCGCGATCATGCGCCGCCAGTTCCGGCTTCGAGTCGCACACGGCGCGGCTCGAAGCCGTCGACTCTAATCAGGACTCGCTTATTTCGCAATGATGTCGCGTTTGAAGTATTTCTGCGAGAGCGCGCTCAACGTGCCGTCCTTTTTCAACGAATCGAGCGCGGCGACCACTTTCGACTTTAACGCCTGGTCGCCCTTGCGCAGACCGAGGCCCGTGCCTTCGCCGAGTGTTGCCGGGTCGCTCAGCGGAGCGCCGAGAATCGCGAAGTCATGCGCTTCCGGCTTGCCGAGAAAACCGTCCTGCACGGTCTGCGCTTCCTGCACGCACGCGTCCAGCCGGCCCGCGACGAGATCCGCGTAGACCTGGTCCTGGTCCTGATACGACACGACGGAAACACCCGCTGTCGCCCAGTGCTGTTTCAGGAAATCTTCCTGGGACGATCCCTGCAGCACGCCCACCCGCTTGCCCTGCAGGCTCTTCACGTCGGGCAGCAGTTTCGAATCGCGTTTCGCGACCATCACGATCGGTACGACATAGACCGGCGGCGTGAAATCGATGCTCTGCTTGCGCTTGCTGGTGATGTTCATGGCCGAATTGATCACGTCGAACTTGCGCGCCTGCAGCGCGGGAATCAGGCCGTCGAACGAATTTTCGACCCACACGCATTTCACGTTCATTTTCTTGCAGACAGCGTTGCCGACATCGATGTCGAAGCCCTGCAGTTCGCCCGACGGGCTTTTGCTTTCGAATGGCGGGTAGGCGGCCTCGACGCCGAAGCGCAGCGTGTCGGCGGCATGGGCGGTGCTTGCGAGTCCGGCAAAAGCGACTGCAAGGCAAAGGGAGAGTTTGAGTTTCATGGACGGTTCCTGGGCGATGGGTGGAACTGCGAATCAGTGTGAAAACGGACAACCTGTGGAACGAATATAGACTGAAAGTCTATTATGGACTATAAGGGATTTCATCGAGTCTGGTTTTAATAGTCTAGAATAGACTCTATGTCTACAATTTAAGGCGTGCAACCTGCTTTTCGCGCGCGCCCCCGATCTGGAGAAATACGTATGAGCAGAAATGAACAGGCTATGCCGCTGATCGTCGATGAAGACATCGTGCGGCGCGCGTTACCCGCACTGGATGTGCAGGGCGCGCTCGCGGCGATGTTTCGCGCGCTGGGCGAGGACAACGCCGTACAGCCGCCGCAGACGCTCACACTCTTTCCCGCGCAATCCGGCGACTTCATCACGTACCTCGGTGCGATGGCGCAGGCGAAGGTGTTCGGCGCCAAGCTTTCGCCCTACATCGTGACGGGCGGCCGGCCGGTCGTCACGGCGTGGACCGCGTTGATGTCGATGGAAACGGGCCAGCCGCTGATGTGGTGCGACGCCGGATTGCTGACGACCGAGCGTACCGCCGGAACCACGGCGCTCGCGGTCGGGCATCTTGCTGCCGCGGGCGCGCGGCAGCTGGCGATCGTCGGTTCCGGCGCAATCGCACAGGCGCATCTGCGGCACGTTGCGCCGCTGCGGCCGTGGGAATCGATCCGCGTGTTTTCGCCCGATCTGCCGCGCGATACGGCGAAGCAGGCCACGCTGCGCGCAATCGACGCGCGCGCGACGTTCAGCGCGAACGTCGAGGACTGTGTGCGCGATGCGGACGTGGTGATGCTTTGCACGTCGTCGGGCACATCGGTGCTGCCCAAAGGCGCGCTCACGAGGCCCGCGCTTGTCACATCGATCAGCACGAACGTCGCGAATGCGCACGAGATCGATCCCGCGTGGCTGCCGGATATGGACGTGTATTGCGATTACCGTCGCACGACGCCGGGCAGCGCGGGTGAAATGAAGCTGGCCGCGGAGCGGCATGGCTGGTCCGCGCAACGCGTGGCGGGCGATCTGCCGGAACTGCTCTGCGGCACGTGCCCGGTTCCGGCGTACGAAAAACCGGTCTTTTTCCGCTCGATCGGCCTCGGGCTCGAAGATGTGGCGATTGCGTACGGGCTGTTGCAGCATCTGCGCGCGCTGCGCGATGCTTGACAGAAACGTTCCGGGTGGCGACGATTCCCCCGCGCCTGCCAGCACTGCCGGAACATGGCAGTGCGTTCCGATCCGCCCCACGTGCTTACAGAACCCATGCGCAAGAAAAAGTCGTCACCTGTCAAAGACCTGCTGCTAACCCGTTACGCGCCGCTCGCGGACGGTATCGCGACGCTCTTTTTCCCGTACGCCGAGGTCGTCATCCACGATCTGCGCGACCAGACGGTGCTGTACCTCGCGAACAACCTGTCGCGGCGCGAAATCGGCGACGATTCGGCGCTGGAGGAAGTCGATCACTCGGCACGCGAACGGGTGATCGGTCCGTATGAAAAGCTGAACTGGGACGGTCGCCGCATGCGTTGCGTGAGCAACGTGCTGTTCGACGACGAAGGCAAGCCCGCGGGCATGATGTGCATTAACTTCAATATCGCGGTATTCGATGAGGTGCGCTCCACGCTCGACCTGTTTATCAAGGGTGCGGGCATCGTCGCGCAGCCGGACGAACTGTTTCGCGACGACTGGCAGGATCGCATCAACACGTTTCTGCATGGCTGGCTGCGTGAACGGCAGATAGGCCTGAATGCGCTTACGCGCGATCACAGGCGCGAACTGGTCGAGGCGCTCTATGCCGAAGGCGCGTTCCGCGGCAAGAGCTCGGCGAACTATGTGGCTGCCGTGCTCGGTATGGGACGCGCGACCGTCTACAAACATCTGAAGCAGATGAAGGAAAACGCGAGCTGAAAATCGCGCGTTACCTGCTGCTGCAACCTGAACAGGAGTGAATCCGTGCGCTACCGGCACTACAAGGGCGGCATCTACGAACTGGTCTGCGAGGCGACGCTGGAGTCGGACCCGGGCGTGACGATGATCGTCTACCGCGCGGCGAATGGTACGATCTGGACCCGTCCAGCTTCGGTGTTTTTCGAACCTGTCGAACACGAAGGCACAACCGTTTCGCGGTTTACGCCGATCGATTGATTAACCGCGTGTCGAAAGCGCGCGATTTGCAGAAAGAGAAACAGACATGCGTCTATTGCTTGCCATCATCCTGCCGTGGTTCCAGTTTTTCACGATCGGGCGCCCGTTCGCCGGGATCATCTGTCTGATCCTGCAGATCACGCTGATTGGCTGGATTCCGGCCGCAATCTGGTCGGTGTATGCATTGAGCCAGTACAAGACCGACCAGAAGATCGAGCGCGCACTGGGTTCGCGCATGTAAGTTCGCGCTCAGGTGTTCTGGAGCTCGACTGCGTCAGGCACCTCGATCACCAGATCCGACGCGGCAATCGCCACGCAGGGCAGGATCAGACCTTCGGTCTTTTCTTCCCTGGTCAGGCCGGGCCATTCGATCGTGTATCGCACCTCGCCTTCCTTCATCTGGCACAGACACGTTCTGCATGTGCCGTTGCGGCACGATCGTGGCAGCCGCAAGCCGGCGAAGCCGGCGGCCTCGAGCACGGTCAGCGAATCCGGTGCCTCGAACGTTTTCCCTGACGGCTCGATACGCACGGAGAACGGTCGCGCGGCCTCAGACATCGTTCAACCCGCACAGTCTCTTTGCATGCGATGTCACTCGCACGTTGTTACCACCACAAACGCGGGCGCCTGAATCAGGTTCGAAAGAGGGGCGGCAGGCCATGACGGGTTCTCCCGGCAATCACGGGAAGGTGTCCAGAACGTGCAAGCTTAGCTTAAGCCGCCGCGTCATGTGAACCGGGAGCCGGTTTCAATGCGTGCGCCGCTGCCGCAGATAACGGTAAACCGTATTTCGCGCGAGCCCGAGCTCACGCGCGGTCGCCGACACATTGCCTGCGTTGCGCCCCAGCGTCTGTTCGATCAGCGCTACCTGCCAGTCCTGCATGTTCCCCGGGGTCGTGCTGGCGCTTCGCACGGTCTGCATCGACGGCGACACGTAGCGTTCGGGCGCGGTGTCGCAGTCCTGCAGGAAATCGTCCGGTAGATGCTCGAGTCCGATCTCGTCCTCGCCTTCAGCCATGATGGCCGCAGTGCGCAGCACGTTCGCCATTTGCCGCAGGTTACCCGGCCAGCGGCAACGCTGGAAGCGTTCGAGCACGGCACTCGAAACACGCGCTGGAACGGCGTCGCTGTCGCGTTGCAGATCGAGCATGCGTGCGATCAGCGCGGCGAGATCCGTTCGTTCGCTGAGAGCCGGCAACGTGACGGCAAGGCCGTTGATGCGGTAATACAGATCGTCGCGGAACGTGCCGGCTTCGATCATCGCGCGCAGGTTGCGATGCGTCGCGCAGACGATACGCAGGTCGACAGGAATCGCTCGCGTTCCGCCAAGCGGCACGACGTTGCGCTCCTGCAGCACGCGCATCAGCCGCACCTGCTGCGCGAGCGGCATGTCGCCGATTTCATCGAGAAAGAGCGTGCCGCCGTCGGCCTGAACAATCTTGCCGACGCTGCCGCGTTTCTTCGCGCCGGTAAACGCGCCATCTTCGTAGCCGAACAGTTCCGCTTCAATCAGCGTATCGGGCAGCGACGCGCAGTTCACCGCGACAAACGGTGCATCGCGACGCGGCGAATCGTTATGGATCGCGCGCGCAAGCCATTCCTTTCCGGTGCCGGTGTGCCCGAGCACCAGAATCGGAATATCCCGGCCGCGCACTTTCCCGACGCGCCGAAGTACCGCCGACATCTGTTCGTCGCCGGTGTCGAGCGTCGCGAACGTCACATTCTGGGCCGGCGCGTTCGCCGGGCGTGTGGCGCGTATGGACCGCACACCCGTTTCGAAGCCTTCATCGGCAGGTGCGCGAAACACCTGTCGCGCGCCTGCTGCATATTCGCCGCGCGCGATGACGCGCACGCCGCTTGGCAACGTGAGCGTCACGTATTCGCCGGGCCGGTATGTCGCATGGTTCAGCAGCGCGGGCAGCGCCATGCCGAACAGTTCGGGAAAGGTTTGCGTTTGCAGGGTCGCGAGCGGGCGTCCGAACTGGAACAGCGCGCTGCGGTTGGCGGCGAGAAACCGGCCGTCAGGTGCGAACGCGGCGAGTCCTTCGAACAGCGTGCCGATGAATTCAGCACGCGCGTGGAAATGAATGCGGATGGCGTCGGCGAACTGGTTCGTGAAGATCACGTTTTCGATCATCTGCGCGGACATCCGCACGAGCGCCAGCGTGTGCTTGTGAAAGCCGCGGGTGTCGCCGCTCACATCGAGCGCGCCGATCGTGCGCCCGAACGGGTCGGCAATCGGTGCGCAGGAGCAGGTGAGAATCCGGTTCGCGTGAAGAAAATGCTCGTCGGCATGAACGACGGTCGGCTGTCCGTCGACGAGTGCGGTGCCGATTGCATTCGTGCCGCGATCCGATTCGGCCCATGACACGCCCGCGCACAGCGCGACGCGATTCGCTTTTTCGACGAAGTCGCTATCGCCAAAGCTGTGCAGGATGACGCCTTCGCTATCGGTGAGCAGCACCATGCTCTGCGTATCGACGATCTGCGCATACAACGTCTCCATCACCGGCAATGCGTGGGCGCATAGCGCGTGATTGCGCTCGACGAGTTCGCGCAACGCCGGGCGGCGCAGCGGATGGAAATCGGGTGCTTCGGATGCGCGCAGTCCGACGCTCAACGAGCGCGCGTGAGCCGTTGCGATGACATCCGGGAGTGCCGTTGCGGGTGGCGTCGAATAGCGTTGCGTCAATGCATGTCTCCGGTTCTTCCCGAACGCGCCCGCGAGATGCGTAGCCTCGCGAGTCGCCACCGCTGTTCATGGCGCGCTGCAGCATGGCAGCGGATGGATTCCCCATCATACAAGATGCGTCCAGGTCTTCACATGCGGGAGAAAACGGAGTGCGCGGCATGTAACGACGTTTCGCTACCTGCCGCGACGAACCGGCCGGGAAAGACCCGAAAAGCCCGGAATCCACGGCCGGCGCGGGCCAGTGCTTCATATCGACTGCGTCGCGACGGTGAGCGCGGCAGGGAAAACTTGCAGCCCGGCAGAAGTCGTCTAAAGTGAATAAAATCAGCCGCCCGGCGTGTCACGTTACGGATTGTGCGGCTGTCATCCGCGCATGTAACCGGTCAGGAGGCGCTTTTAGCAGACATGTGTGGCCCCGATTGATTGTTCGTCACCCGAAAGGCGATTCCCATGCAGATCATTTTCCTGAACGAAACCCCTGAATACTCGGGACAAGAACTTACCCTGGCATTCCCGGTAATGGTCGATGGGGAGAGGGTGGAGTGCATGATTACCGCCGAAACGCTGGAAGACCACTACGGGGCCGCATCGACACGCCTCGAAGACATGATCGGCGCATTCTCCACGCACCGTGAACACATTGAAGCCGCAACGCGCAGGTTGCTGTCGGAAACACGGGCGCAATGTCTCGTGCTGCGCAGCGGTTACGTGCGTTTCTACCAGGCGAACCTGCGCAACTAGGTTGGGGTATCGGGCGCGTGACGCGCGAGCGGATCAGCGTGACCGCCGCCATCGGATAGGGCGGCGTCGAAGTTTGCCCGAAGTTCACCCCGGTCGAGGCGGATACTGCCACGCTGCGTCGACGGGCTACGTCCGTGATGCGCTCAAAGCATGCGTCGCAGCGTGCGGTCCCTGAAGACGACGTGATGCATGAGCGCGCCCAGCGCATGCAGTCCGATCACGAAGTAAAACGCATTGCCAATCCACTCATGCGCGCTTTTTATCGCGTGTCGCGCAATCGTGTCGGTTCCCACCAGCGTGATTTCGATGTTCAATCCGGCTAGCGTCAGCGGATGGCCGCCGGTATTGAGCGTCAGAATGCCAAGCAGCGGCTGCACAAAAATAAACAGATACAGCGCGACGTGAGCGAGCCGCGCGAGAAAGGTCAGCACGGGGTTGACTTCAATCTCATTGGGCGCGCCGCGCCACAAGCGCCACACCAGCCGGAAAACCGCGAACGTGAGCACGAGCGTGCCGGCCCAGTAATGCACCCCGTTCCAGAAGATGCGGCTATCGCTGCCCTTCGGGCCGCGAATCTCGATGGCCAGATATGCGAGCGCGACGAGCAGGAAGACTGCCCAGTGAAAGAACACGGCAGGTTTCGAATAGCGGTCCTGTGAGGTCGAGTTTTGCACGCTGCGGCATCCTTTGTGGTTTGTCAGGAGCGCCTATTCGGAGCCCAGATAGAAATAGCGGAACAGAAAAACGGCCGCGATGATCCATACAACAGGTTTTACCTGACGTACCTGACCCGTCAGCAGTTTCAGCCCGGCGTACGAGATAAAACCGAACGCAACACCATTTGCGATCGAATACGTGAACGGCATCAGCAGTGTGGTGAGGGCGGCCGGCACGACTTCCGTGGCATCGTCCCACGGCAGGTCGGCCATTTCGCGCAGCATCAGGCACGACACGTAGAGCAGCGCCGGCGCGGTCGCGTATCCCGGCACGACGCCCGCGAGCGGCGCGAAAAACAGCGCGGCGAGGAACAGCACGCCGACGGTAATTGCCGTCACGCCCGTGCGGCCACCGGCCTGCACGCCAGACGCACTTTCGATATACGCCGTCGTCGACGACGTCCCGAGCATGGAGCCCGCCAGAATCGCGGTACTGTCGGCGAGTAGCGCCCGGTTCAGGCGATGCATCTTGCCTTCGACGAGCAGGCCGGCGCGGTTCGCGACGCCCATCAGGGTGCCGGTCGCGTCGAACAGTTCGACGAGGAAGAACACGAGAATCACGTTGAGCACGCCGCCTGACAGCGCAGCGCGGATATCGAGGTGAAAGAGCGTCGCGTCGATCGAAGGCGGTGCGGACACAATGCCGTTGAAATGATTGCCGCCGAAGAAAAAGCTGAGCACGGTCACGCCGACGATGCCGATCAGGATCGCGCCGCGCACGCGCAGGAAGTCGAGCGTCGCGATCGTGAAAAAGCCGACGATCGCGAGAACCACATGCGCGCTGTGCAGGTTGCCGAGCGTGACGAGCGTCGCCGGATCGCCCACCACGATACCCGCCGACTTGAGCGAGATGATCGCGAGAAAGAGGCCGATGCCGCCCGTGATGGCAATACGGATCGAATGTGGAATGCCGTTCACGATGACTTCGCGCACCCGGAACAGCGTCACGATCAGGAACAGGCATCCGGAAATGAACACGGCCCCCAGTGCGGCCTGCCACGTGAATCCCATGCCTTTCACGACCGTGTACGCGAAATAGGCGTTGAGCCCCATGCCCGGCGCGCAGGCGATCGGGTAGTTCGCGTACAGCCCCATGATGAGCGTGGCGAGCGCGGACACGAGACAGGTGGCGACGAACACGGATTCTTTCGGCATGCCTGCATCGCCGAGAATCGCTGGATTCACGAAGATGATGTAGGCCATCGTCAGGAACGTGGTCACGCCTGCAAGCACTTCCGTGCGCAGATTGGTGCCGGCTTCGTCGAAGCCGAAATAGCGTTTTACGGAGTCCATGAGTGCGTCTCTCGTTGTGTCCTGATGGTTTTCTTGTGATGAGCGGAGGCTTCGTTCCGGGCGCAAGGCAGACGAAACCGGACGCAGAGCAGCCATAACCGCATGCTACGGGCGGATTGTAAACACGATTGATTGTGAAGTAGCAGTTCGTCGCGTGCTTCGTGGAGGCGGTGCAACACCGGTTGACGCGCTTCAGTCTTCGTGCGGATCTTGCGGATCGCCATCGGGCGTGGACGTACCGGCAGACAGGGAGCCAGGCGCGGCAGAAGGCGGAACGGGGCGCGGCGCATGGCGCGCCAGCCATCGGTCGAGTTCTCCCGCGAAGGTTTTTGTATCGCGCGCGCTGAAGGCGGACGGGCCGCCCGTGTCGACGCCGCTGCCGCGCAGCTGGTCGAGCATCGCGCGCATGCGCAGGCGTTCTTCGATCGTGCCGGGGCTGTACCAGTTGCCGCGCGGATCGAGCGCATGCGCGTTTTTCCGCAGCACGGCGGCGGCAAGCGGGATGTCGGCGGTGATCACGAGGTCGCCCGCCACCACGCGTTCAGCGATCAGGTCGTCGGCGGCATCGAAGCCGGCCGGCACCTGGATCGTGCGGATCAGGGGGGAAGGAGGAACACGCAGGAACTGGTTCGCGACCAGCGTGACGGTCACGCTGACGCGCCGCGCGGCGCGAAACAGCATGTCCTTGATGACGACCGGACAGGCGTCCGCGTCTACCCAGATTTGCATCGTGTCGGCTTCCGGAGTCGAAGGAGCGTGAGGATACCCGACTCAGGATAGCGCGACCGATGCGACAGGGTGTGGCCTGTTACCTGTTACCCGGTTATTGCGGGGTGGCTGCTGACTGGGCGCGTCGCGCCGCGACAATCTGGCCCGCCTGCTGCGCGTTCGTCGGGTAGTTGATCCAGTCGAACGGATCGTAACCGGCCGCACGCCACGCCACGAGATCGGATTTCACCTCGGCGCGGGTCTTCGGTGCGGAAGGATCGTATGTCTGCGTCGCGGTCTGGGCGAATACAGCAGGCACGAGCAGCGTGCCGAGCAGTGCGCCGGCAGCGATACGGGAAATGATGTTCATGGTAGCGGTGGCTTTTATAAGGGATAACCCTGACATTCTAGATGTGCGACCTGCGAACAGGAAGACGTCATCTGGCAATGCATTGTTGCGCGCAATGCCATGAATGCACGTCGCTCATGCCTTCAAAAACCTTGCATGTCAGGCGTTCGACGCTTTTCCCATCCGGTCGACCACGGCCGTCAGCAGGTCGATGGGCAGCGGGAAAACGATGGTCGAGTTCTTGTCGGCGGCGATGGTGGTGAGCGTCTGCAGATAACGCAGCTGCATGGCCTGCGGCTGGCGCGCGAGTATCTGCGCCGCCTCCAGCAGATGCGCGGCAGCCTGCAGTTCCCCCTGCGCGTGAATCACCTTGGCGCGTCGTTCGCGCTCGGCTTCCGCCTGACGCGCGATCGCGCGGATCATCGTTTCGTTGATATCCACATGCTTGATCTCGACGTTCGAGACCTTGATGCCCCACGCGTCGGTCTGCGCGTCAAGCACCTTCTGGATGTCGGCATTGAGCTGTTCGCGTTCGGCAAGCAGGTCGTCGAGTTCGTGCTTGCCGAGCACGGAGCGCAGCGTCGTCTGCGAAAGCTGGCTGGTGGCCTCGAAATAGCGCGCCACCTGGATCACGGCCCGCTCCGGATCGACGACGCGAAAATAGATCACCGCGTTCACCTTGACGGAGACGTTGTCGCGCGTGATGACGTCCTGCGGCGGCACATCGAACACGATCGTGCGCAGATCCATGCGCACCACCTGCTGCACGACTGGAATGATCAGTACGAGTCCCGGTCCCTTGACCTTCCAGAAGCGTCCGAGCATGAACACCACGCCGCGTTCGTACTCGCGAAAAATGCGCACCGATGACGCGATCAGCACGATGATCACCAGAAGCAGGATGCTGCTAAAGCCGAACGTGAAACCGATCATGAGTGTTCTCCCTGTGGTGATGGATGGCGCGCGAGCGGCACAACCGTCAGCAACAGGCCGCGCCGCCCGGTGACACGCACTTCGCATCCTGTGGCAAGCGGCTCTGCGCTTGTTACGCGCCAGCGCTCGCCATGCACGCGCGCCCAGGCCTGGTTCGTCGCCGAACCATCCGGCGACACGACACTGTCGTCCAGCACGATGCCGACGCTGCCCAGCATCGCTTCGCTACCCGTGACGACCGGCCGCCGCCGCGCGCGCATCGCCACGCTCGACACCGTGAAGATAAAGAGCGCACTGAAAACCGTGAGCGAGACGATGAGCGGAACCGGCACACCGTAGCCGGGCACGTCGGTGTCGATCAGCATCAACGCGCCGATCACGAACGCGATGATCCCGCCAAAGCCGAGCGTGCCGAAGGTCGGCAGGTAAACCTCGGCGATCAGGAACGCGATGCCGAGAAAGATCAACCCGAGCCCGACGAAGTTCACCGGCAGCAGTTGCAGCGCGAACAGCCCGACGAGCAGGCTGATCGCGCCCGCGACGCCCGGCAGCACGAAACCCGGATTGGCGAATTCGAAGAAAAGCCCGTATACGCCGATCATCATCAGGATCAGCGCGACGTTCGGATCGGCGATGACCGCAAGAAAGCGGCTGCGCCAGTCGGGCTCGAGCGTGACGACAGGCGCTCCATTCGTCGCGAGATGCTGGTCTCCCGCGATGGTGTTGACCGTGCGCCCGTCGAGCTGATGCAGCAGGTCGGGGACATCGCGTGCGATCAGGTCGACCACATGCTGGTCGAGCGCCTCGCGCGCCGACAGGCTGACGGCTTCGCGCACGGCACGTTCGGCCCAGACCTGGTTGCGTCCGCGCAGTTGCGCGAGTCCGCGGATATAGGCAGCCGCATCGTGTACCTGCTTGCGGATTTCGGTCGACTGCGTATCGAGCGCGCCCGGTTCGGACGCCGCGCCCGGTGACGAAGCGGCTTTCCCGCCGCCCGCTGCAGGCAACGCGCCTGGTTGCTGCGGCGCAGCGCTGCCGAGCCCGAGTTGCACCGGCGTTGCCGCGCCGAGATTGGTGCCGGGCGCCATCGCCGCGATATGGCTCGCGTACACGATATAGGTGCCGGCGCTCGCGGCCCGTGCTCCGCCTGGCGCGATAAACGCAGCGACAGGCACGGGGGAAGCCAGGATCGCCTTGATGATCTGCCGCATCGAGGTATCCAGGCCGCCGGGCGTATCGAGCTGGATGACGGCCAGTTGCGCGTGATCGTGGGCTGCCCGCGCGAGGCCGCGAACGATGAAATCCGCGCTTGCCGGGCCGATTGCACCGTTGACCGGAATCACGACGACGCTTTTTGAGGCCGGCGCCGCGAATAAAGGGGAATGTGGCAGAAGGGCCGCCAACGCCATCAGCAGTCCCGACACGGCTGCGCCGCGCAGAACGCTCAAACACTGGGCCGCAAGGCCGTCACGGGGTACATGACGGTGCGGACCAGACTGCCGGAGCAGGAGAAACGAGTACGTTCTCATCGCGGACAGCCGGCACACCTTGTCGGCAAGCGCCGGACGGAAAGGACTGGCCTGATAGCTATAGCTTAGTCCGCTTCCGCTGGCTGCGTGAGCGACGTGACGCGGTAATCGGTCGGACGCATGCCCGTCCATTTGCGAAACGCGCGGTAAAACGCGCTGGGTTCGGCAAAACCGACGCTCGCCGCGATGTCGGCGATCGCGTGGTCGGTGTCCTGCAACTCGCCGATGGCGATGTCGCGCCGCAGATCGTCCTTGATCGACTGATACGTATAGCCTTCCAGCTTCAGATGGCGGCGCATCGTCGCTTCGGCGACATGCAGGCGCAGTGCCATTTCATCGGAGCCGGGCCACGCGGACATCGGCAGCGCGCGCAGCAGCTTGCGCACGCGCACCGCCAGCGAGCCGGCATTGCGGTACTTGACGACGAAATTGCCGGGCGCATCGCGCAGAAAGGTTCTTGCCGATTTCGCGGTCTGCACGACCGGCAGATCGAGGAACGCCGGCGCGAGATCGACGAACGATGCGTCCTCTCCGAACGCCATGTCGTCGCAGAACATCAGCCGGTACTCGTGCGCAGCCGGCGGTTCCGCGCAGCGAAAACGCGCCTGAAGCAGTGGAATGCGTCGCCCGACCAGCCAGCACACGAGGCCGTAGACCAGGATGAAATACGTCGCACAGGCGAACATGGTCGGAGCAGGTGTGCCTTCGCGATGCGTGAATTCGAGCCTGACGCGCGTCGCGTCCTTCACGATCCGCACATGCAGGTCATCCAGCACGAGCCGCATGAAACCGACAGCGCGCGCAAGCGCGTGTGCGCCGGTGCGTGCGGTGAGCGCCGCATGCGTCATCGCGACGAAACTGCCGCTTTTCATCGGATGCGAGTCCTGGCCGAAGAATTCGTCGTCGAGCGCACGGGCGATACCGGCCCACAGCGCGCCATATTGCGCCGACGTCACGCGGCTTTTCGGTGAAGCCAGCACCTGTGGCGCGATGCCGGCGGCTTCGATGACAGGCCGCACGTCGAGCCCGCGCGCACGGGCGAGGGCGAGCGTTTCCTCGACGAGACTGACGGAAATGGTGCCTTTTTCGCTTTTCATCCTGACTATGGCAAATGCGCTCACCGAGATTGAGCGGGCTGAGCATCGAACCTGGGCCGTGGACTGCCTACACTTTTCTGATCAGGCGCCGCTGCGCGTACGTCGCGACGCTGCGCTGCAGCAACGCGGTGCAGCGCAGACCGATCCGTCCTGGCGCGACATCACGGGCGCGTGTGACGCAGACCGAACGTAACACGCGCGAACCCATGCGCCCCATTCGCTCACAAGGCAAGGCGGACCCCATGCACGATTTCTACACCGACGAACAACGGATGATCCGCGACGCAGCACGCGACTTCGCGACCCATAGTCTCGCACCGCATGCGGGCGAGTGGGATCGCGCCGGCGCATTGCCGCCGGAAATCGTCACGCAGATGGGCGAACTCGGTTTTCTGGGCATGATCGTGCCTGCGGAATGGGGCGGCTCCTACAGCGATTATGTGGCTTATGCGCTCGCAATAGAAGAAATCGCCGCGGGCTGCGCGTCGTGCGCGACGCTGATGAGCGTGCATAACTCCGTCGGCTGCGGCCCGGTGCTGAACTTCGGCACCGACGCGCAGAAAGACCAGTATCTGCGCGATCTGGCAACGGGAAAACGCCTCGGGGCGTTCTGTCTGACCGAGCCGCAGGCCGGTTCCGAGGCGAACAATCTGCGCGCCCGTGCCGTGTTGCGCGACGGCCAGTGGATCATCAACGGCAGCAAGCAGTTCGTGACGAACGGTTCGCGCGCCGATATCGCAATCGTATTCGCCGTCACCGATCCCGATCGCGGCAAGCGCGGTCTTTCGGCGTTTATCGTGCCGACCGCCACGCCAGGGTTCAACGTTGGCAAGCCGGAAAAGAAGCTTGGCATCCGCGCGTCGGACACCTGCCCGATTTCGTTCGACGACTGCGCCGTGCCCGAAGCAAATCTGCTCGGCCAGCCCGGCGAAGGTCTGCGCATCGCGCTGTCGAACCTGGAAGGCGGACGTATCGGTATCGCGGCGCAGGCAGTCGGCATCGCGCGCGCGGCGTTCGACGCGGCGCGTGTCTACGCGAACGAGCGCGTCCAGTTTGGCAAGGCGCTGAAGGACCATCAAACCATCGCGAACATGCTCGCCGACATGACGACACGCCTGAACGCGGCGCGCCTGCTCGTGCATCACGCGGCGCGGTTGCGCAGCGAAGGGTTGCCGTGTCTGTCGGAGGCATCGCAGGCGAAGCTGTACGCCTCCGAAATCGCTGAAGACGTGTGTTCGAAAGCGATCCAGATTCACGGCGGCTACGGTTACCTGGAAGACTACGCGGTGGAGCGCCACTATCGCGATGCCCGCATCACGCAGATTTACGAAGGAACCAGCGAGGTACAAAGAATGGTGATCGCGCGGAACGTTTGAGCGCAAAATAATCAGACATAGAGCGCGTATGCGCCAATCAGGAGACAACGATGACTGCAGCGAACAGCTTTCTGGCGGCGCGCGACCTGTTGTTTCGCCATCGCACGGATTACGACAGTGCGTATCGCGAGTTCACGTGGCCCACGCTCGGCGAGTTCAACTGGGCGCTCGACTATTTCGACACATTCGCGCGCAATAACGACCAGCCGGCACTCATGATCGTCGACGGCGCAGCGGGCGAAGGCACGCGCTACACGTATGCGCAGATGTCGGAGCGCTCGGCGCGCATGGCGAACTTCCTGCGCGGAATCGGCGTCGGGCGCGGCGATCGCCTGTTGCTGATGCTGCCGAATCGCGTCGAACTGTGGGACGTGATGCTCGCGGCAATGAAGCTCGGCGCGATCGTGCTGCCCGCGACGACCCAGCTGTCACCGGACGACGTGCGCGATCGCGTGCAGATCGGCGGCGCGCAGTACGTCGTGGTCGATAGCGGCGAGCTGGCGAAGTTCGACGCGATCGATGCCGGTGTCACGCGCATTTCAGCAGGCGCGCCGCGTGAAGGCTGGATCGATCTCGCGCGCGCCGCTCAAGCACCGTCGTCGTTCGAACCCGATGGTCCTACGCACGCGACCGACCCGATGCTGCTGTACTTCACGTCCGGCACCACGTCGAAGCCGAAGCTCGTCGAGCATACGCATCAGAGCTATCCGGTGGGCCATCTGTCGACGATGTACTGGATCGGCCTGCAACCCGGCGACGTTCACTGGAATATCAGTTCGCCTGGCTGGGCCAAGCACGCGTGGAGCTGCTTTTTCGCACCGTGGAATGCGGGTGCGTGCGTGTTCATTTTCAACACGCCGCGCTTCGAGCCGAAGGAAACCCTCAACGCGCTCGTGCGCTTTAACGTCACGACGCTGTGCGCGCCGCCGACTGTCTGGCGCATGCTCGTGCAGGAGCCGCTCGCGTCATACCCTGTCAAACTGCGCGAGATTGTCGGCGCGGGCGAGCCGCTCAATCCGGAGATCATCGAGCGCGTGCGTCATGCGTGGAACGTCACCATTCGCGATGGCTTCGGCCAGACGGAAACCACCTGCCAGATCGGCAATTCGCCGGGCCAGCCAGTCGTGGCGGGAGCGATGGGACGACCGTTGCCAGGCTACCGGATCGAACTCGTCGACGCCGACGATCAACCGGCTACCGAAGGTGAAATCGCGCTGCCGCTGGACCAGCGTCCGCTTGGCCTGATGACCGGCTACGCGAACAACGAGAAGGCCACCGTGCAGGCGATGCGCAACGGTTTCTATCACACGTCCGATGTCGCGATGCGACGCGACGACGGCTACTACGTCTATGTCGGCCGCGCGGACGACGTGTTCAAGTCGTCCGACTACCGCCTGAGCCCGTTCGAACTCGAAAGCGTGCTGATCGAACATGAGGCCATCGCCGAAGCGGCGGTTGTGCCGAGCGCCGATGCGTTGCGTCTGTCGGTACCCAAAGCATTTGTCACGGTGCGCCAGGGTTACGAAGCAGGGCCGGAACTGGCGCGTGCGGTGTTCGCGTTTTCGCGCGAAAAACTCGCACCCTACAAGCGGATTCGCCGGCTGCAGTTCAGCGAACTGCCGAAGACCATCTCCGGCAAGATCCGCCGCGTCGAGCTGCGCCGGCGCGAACTGGAGCGCGACGCGGAACCCGCGCGCCTGCCTGGCGAATACTGGGAAGAAGATTTCCCCGAGCTGCGCGAGACCGCTTCGAAGCGCTAGACGATACGTTTTACGCGTTGTACGGCCTGATTGCCGTCTTTCATTGTTTGCATTGATGTGCGGCTGCGCGAGCGGCCAAACGCAAAGGAGAATCCAGATGAGTGCACATCCATCGACCCTCGCCAGCAAGGCGTCCGGCGTGGCGACCGTCAAACTGCTGATTAACGGCGAATTCGTCGAATCGAAATCCACTGAATGGCGCGACATCGTCAATCCGGCGACGCAGGACGTGCTCGCACGCGTGCCGTTTGCCACGGTCAGCGAAGTCGACGCTGCGATCCGTGCCGCGCACGACGCGTTCAAGACGTGGAAGAACACGCCGATCGGCGCCCGCATGCGCATCATGCTGAAGTATCAGGCGCTGATTCGCGAGCATATGCCGCGCATTGCGAAGACGCTGAGCGCGGAGCAGGGCAAGACGCTTCCCGATGCGGAAGGCGATATCTTTCGCGGGCTCGAAGTCGTCGAGCATGCATGTTCGATCGGCACCCTGCAGCAGGGTGAATTCGCGGAGAACGTCGCGGGTAGCGTCGATACGTATACGCTGCGTCAACCGCTCGGCGTGTGCGTGGGCATCACGCCGTTCAACTTCCCGGCGATGATTCCGCTGTGGATGTTCCCGATGGCGATCGTCTGCGGCAATACGTTCGTGCTGAAGCCTTCGGAACAGGATCCGATGTCGACGATGGAACTCGTCGAACTCGCGATCGAAGCCGGCGTGCCGAAGGGCGTGCTGAACGTCGTGCACGGCGGCAAGGAAGTCGTCGATGCACTGTGTACGCATGAACTCGTCAAGGCGATTTCGTTCGTCGGCTCGACGGCTGTCGGTACCCACGTTTATCGCCTCGGCAGCGAACATGGCAAGCGCGTGCAGTCGATGATGGGCGCGAAGAATCATGCCGTTGTGTTGCCCGACGCGAACCGCGAACAGACCCTCAACGCGCTGGCAGGCGCGGGCTTCGGCGCGGCGGGGCAGCGCTGCATGGCGACGTCGGTGGTCGTGCTGGTCGGCGCGTCCGCGCAGTGGCTGCCGGACCTCGTCGCAAAAGCGAAGACGCTGAAGGTCAACGCAGGCAGCGAGGCAAACACGGATATCGGGCCAGTGGTCTCGCGTGCGGCGAAGGAACGCATTCTCGGGTTGATCGAGGCCGGCCTGAAGGAAGGCGCGACGCTCGCGCTGGATGGCCGCGGCATCAAGGTGCCGGGCTACGAGAAAGGTAACTTCATCGGCCCGACGATCTTCAGCGGCGTCACGACCGATATGGAAATCTACCGCACTGAAATCTTCGGACCGGTGCTGTCGGTCGTGACCGTGCCGACGCTCGATGAGGCGATCGAACTCGTCAACCGCAATCCGTTCGGCAACGGCGTGGGGCTCTTCACGCAGAGCGGCGCGGCGGCGCGTAAATTCCAGAGCGATATCGATATCGGTCAGGTCGGCATCAACATTCCGATTCCGGTGCCCGTGCCCGCGTTCAGCTTCACGGGCTCGCGCGGCTCGAAGCTCGGCGATCTCGGTCCGTACGGCAAGCAGGTCGTGCAGTTCTACACGCAGACAAAAACCGTCATCGCGCGCTGGTTCGACGACGCCACCGTGAACGACGGCGTCAACACGACGATCAGCCTGCGCTAGGCCGCGATCCTGAATGCACGCAACGGAGACAGCACCATGAAAATCGGTTTCATCGGACTCGGCAACATGGGCGCGCCGATGGCGCTCAATCTGCTGAAGGCAGGCCATACCGTCAACGTGTTCGACCTGAACGCGCAGGCGGTACAGTCGCTCGTCGACGCAGGCGCGAAAGCGGCGGACTCGGCGAAAGCGGCCGTGAGCGGCGTCGAATGTGTCGTCACGATGCTGCCGGCCGCGGCCCACGTGCGCAGCGTGCTCACCGCCGAAGACGGTGTGCTCGCGGGCATCCCGAAAGGCGTGACGATCATCGATTCGAGCACGATCGATCCCGCGACCGTCAAGGCATGCGCCGAAATCGCCGCGAAACACGGCAATACATTCGTCGATGCGCCGGTGTCGGGCGGAACCGGCGGCGCGGCGGCGGGCACGCTGACGTTCATGGTGGGTGGCAGCGTCGCGTCGTACGAGCACGTGAAATCCGTGCTTTCCGCTATGGGCAAGAACATCGTGCATTGCGGCGATACTGGTACGGGGCAGGTCGCGAAGATCTGCAACAACCTCGTGCTCGGCATCACGATGGCCGGCGTCGCGGAAGCGATGTCGCTCGGCGAGGCGCTTGGCATCGATCCGAAGGTGCTGGGGGGCATCATCAATACGTCGACGGGGCGCTGCTGGAGTTCGGACACCTATAACCCGTTTCCGGGCCTGATCGAAACGGCACCTTCATCGCGCGGCTATACCGGCGGCTTCGGCACCGATCTGATGCTGAAGGATCTGGGCCTTGCCACCGACGCCGCGAAGTTCGCCCGCCAGCCCGTCTATCTCGGCGCGCTCGCGCAGCAGCTGTATCAGACAGTGAGCACGCAGGGCGCGGGCCGGCTGGACTTCTCCGCGGTGATCAAGCTGTATCGCAAGGACAAGGGCGGGGATGCCGGGTGATCGTCGGCCGGCTGGTCCGGGCGTTACCGCGTTGCGCGAGACATCCCGGACCGGCTACCGGCTCGCCTGCACGCCGGCGTCTTCCAGAACCACCGGCGAAACCTGCTCATCGACGGCCTTCACGCGGCTGATCCACGCGAGGGCCAGCAGCACGAGCGCGACAGCGGCCCAGCC
Organism: Paraburkholderia gardini; assembly: GCF_907164545.1. Taxonomy (NCBI): domain Bacteria; kingdom Pseudomonadati; phylum Pseudomonadota; class Betaproteobacteria; order Burkholderiales; family Burkholderiaceae; genus Paraburkholderia; species Paraburkholderia gardini. The sequence goes on from NZ_CAJQZB010000003.1 coordinate 160,897, forward strand.
GTTCGTGCCGTAGCCGTCGATATGACCCGTGGGCGTGATCGACAGCATCAGGCTGCCCAGCCACGCGTCGCAATACATTGATCTGCTGACGGTGGGAGAACCAGGGATCCGGGCAGCACCTTTCCGTCCGCAAATTCACACTCGCATCGCAATACGGGTGACCGCAGACTATCAAGGTTGCTGAAACACTTCGCATCCAGCCTCGAACTGCTTCAAGGCGCGGTCAGCAGCCTGCTCGATCCCACCGTCAGGGTTTGATCGAAACTATGCCTCACGAAGTGTTACTGTCCCTTTTCTTTAACTGTCAGCGCATTTTTCACGGACGTCACGCCAGGCACAGTCTTTGCGATTTCGGTCGCCTTGTCGATATGACTGGCGTCAGTGACGAATCCCGCGAGGGTCACTGCGCCGCCTTTTGCAATGATGTTGATTCCGGGAGTGGCGACACCGCCCTTCGAGAGGGCGTGAAGCACTTTTTTGCTTAGTGCGCGATTCGCCTGTCGGGTGGCTTTAGCACTTCCCTCTGCTGCCGGCGCTGTCGATGTAGCGGCTGATTCGCTGGTCTGGGGCCACGCATTGATCGATGCGATCACGATTAATGCGCCGCTAGCAAACTTGAGTGTGTTGATGACCTTCATTTTTCGCTCCAGTTGTCAAAAGCCACGATAAATCCAGCAGGGATCGCGGGTCTGGCACGACAGGCCGTAAGGCGCGGTGGTGCGCGGATGGCTTGCTATCGCCTTGCCCGTATGAACGGACCTCGACAGCGGTCCAGGTTACATCAGCGCGGGGCGCAGGCAGGCTACGCCTGTAGTACCAGTCTGGTCCCATTTTTCTCGCGAAACTATGCGACCTTGGTCCGATAGACATGATAGAAATGGGCAGGCATGGGTCTACCATGGGTCTACCATCAGGCAGCGAGGAATTCCCGGAGGATCGGGGTTAGCGCGCAAGGGGCCAATTCCTGGATTCGCCAGGCCCAATGGTCAGTTTTTTGAAGGCAAGCCGCGCGAGCGGATTACCTCCCCGGTATCAACCGTGTCGTCCTGGTAAACGTCGCCTGTCCGGCGGGGTACGTCACAGCCCGACTGGCGTTCCCGGTCATTTGTTGCCGCTTGCCCATCCCACAACTCTGTCATTCGAACGGCCGGTCCACTGCGAAACCTGCCGGGTGCCCTTTGGAAGTATCCCGGCCTTTATGGACGCCCGGATCGCCAGCTACGTGCGGACGCACTTGACACGCTGGGCGCCGGACGTGACGTGGTTAGACCGACGCATCCAGGTGCGGAGCCGCGATGCGCAGCGTGCTGACCAGGGCCGCGGCAGCCGCGAACGCGGCGGCGACATAGAGCGCGATCGTCGGTCCGTGCCCGGGTGCGACGCCGAAGATCAGCGCGACGAGCGCCGCCCCGAGCGTCTGCCCGGTCAGCCTCGCCATGCCGAGCATGCCGCCTGCACCGCCGCTGCGCCTGCGCGGCGCCGACGACATGATTGCGTGGTTGTTCGGCGCCTGGAACAGGCCAAAGCCGGCACCGCATAGCGCCATGCGCCAGACGATGTCAACCGTGCCCGGGTGCGCGCCGATCGTCGCAAGCGACAGCAGTCCGGCCGCTAGCAGCGCGAGCCCGATGCCGCCGAGCACGCCGGCCGAGTAGCGGTCGGACAGCGCGCCGGCGAGCGGCGCGGCGATCACGATCACGAGTGGCCAGGGCGTTATGTAGAGGCCTGTCTGCACCTGCGAGAAGCCTAGCGAATTCTGGAGCCAGAACGGTAGTGCGACGAACGCGAGCATCTGCGAGGTGAACGACGCGATCGACGTGCAGATCGACAGCGCGAAGACCGGGATGCGCATCAGGTCGACGGGCAGGAGCGGTGCCGGCTGCGATAGCTGTCGTTTCACGAAGAAATAGCCGACGATGCACGCCAGCGTCAATTCCGCAACGATGAACGCACCGCGCTCGCCGTAGCCGAGCCCGTCCGCGGCCATGATCAGCAGCCCGAACACACAGGCATTCATCAGCGCGCTCCTGGCATCGTACGGCGCGTCGTGCAGCGGATTGGCGGGCAGCGCGCGCAGGCCGCCGAGCACCGCGGCGATGCCGATCGGCACGTTGATCGCGAAAAGCCACGGCCATGATGCGACCGACAGCACTGCGGACGCGATCGTTGGCCCGATCGCCGCCGACAGTGCGACCACCATCGCATTGACCGACACGCCGCGTCCAAGCATCGACGACGGATAGATTGTCCGCACGAGCGCCGCGATGACGCTCATCATGCCCGATGCGCCGAGCCCCTGGATCACGCGCATTGCCGCGAGCGTCGGCAGCGAACTCGCGAGTGCGCAGCCGAGCGACGCGACAGTGAACACCACGAGGCCGGCAATGTAGATGCGCCGGTAGCCGACGCGATCGCCAAGCGACGCGAGCGGCAGCAGCGTGATCGTGATGGCGATCTGATAGGCGTTGACGATCCAGATCGACGCGGCGTCGGATGCATGCAGGTCGCGCGCGATGGTCGGCAACGCGACGTTGGCGATCGCGCCGTCGAGCACGGCGAGCAGGGTGCCCAGCGAGATGAAGACGACCGCCCAGAAGCGCTGCGGAAGCGGCAGGCCCATATCGGCATGCAAGAGGGGGACCGTGCCAATCTGGGGCTGTAACTCGGCCATGGGGCTTCCTTGTGGTGATGGTGCGGCAGGTCGAATCGCGTGCTTACGTTTCCCCCGTCGGCCTCATCGACACGACCGGATCGATTCCACCACGCTCAGTTCGCAACTCTCGTCATCAGATGATCGCCAAACTGCTCCCGCAGACGGTTTTTCTGGATCTTGCCTGTAGCGCCCAACGGGATCGCGTCGACGAAGACCACATCATCAGGCGTCCACCATTTGGCGATCTTGCCTTCATAAAAAGCGAGCAGTTCTTCCCGCGTCAAATCCGCTTGCGGCTTCCTGACGACGATCAGCAACGGACGCTCGTCCCACTTCGCGTGTTTCGCGGCAATGCATGCTGCCTGGGAGACTGCCGGGTGCGCCATCGCGATATTCTCGAGATCGATGGAGCCAATCCACTCGCCCCCGGACTTGATGACGTCCTTGCTGCGATCGGTGATCTGCATGAAGCCATCGGCATCGATGGTCGCGACGTCGCCGGTCGGGAACCATTCCTGCCCTTCGTGATCGAGCTGCAGCGGACTGTCCCCCTCGCTCCTGAAGTAGTCGCGCACCACCCATGGCCCACGCACCAGCAGGTCACCGGAAGTCGCGACGTCCCAGGGCAACTCCATGCCGTCCGCGCCAACGATTTTCATGTCGACGCCAAACACTGCGCGACCCTGTTTGGATTGCACGGCATAACGCTCTTCCATGGACATCTCAACGTGCCTGGCCTTCAGGGTGCCGACGGTTCCGATAGGGCTCATTTCGGTCATTCCCCAGACGTGCAATACCGCCACGCCGTATGTTTCCTGGAACTTGCGCAGCATGACCGGGGTGCAGGCCGCGCCACCAATGATGGTGCGTCTCATGCTCGAGAATGCCTGGCCTGTTTCCTCGAGATGGCCAAGCAGGCCTTGCCAGACAGTCGGAACCCCTGCGGAGACCGTAACCTGCTCGGCTTCGAGCAGTTCATACAGCGATTTGCCGTCCAGCGCCGGCCCGGGGAGTACGAGTTTGGCGCCGACCATGCACGCGATGTACGGAAGTCCCCACGCATTGACATGAAACATCGGCACAACGGGCAGGATCACGTCGCGTGCCGAACAGTTCAGCGAATCAGGCAGCGCCGCCGCATAGGTATGCAGCATCGAAGAGCGATGGCTGTACAGAGCGCCTTTCGGGTTGCCTGTCGTGCCAGAGGTGTAGCAGAGCGTACTGGCGGCGTTTTCGTCGAAACGCGGCCACGCGTAATCGGGCGAAGACGCCTCGATCAGGTCTTCGTAGCACAGCAGATTGTCAATGCCGGCGTCCTTCGGCATGTTTGTACGGTCGGTCATGGCGATGAACGCCTTGACCGTCTTGCAGCGGCCAGCGACCGCCTTGATCAGCGGCAGGAAAGTCAGGTCGAAGAAGATGTACTGGTCTTCGGCGTGATTCGCGATGTAAGCGACCTGGTCTTCATGCAGACGAGGATTGATGGTATGCAGAATGGCACCCATGCCGGAGACGCCGTAGTACAACTCGAGGTGCCGGTAGCCGTTCCACGCCAGCGTGCCGATCCGGTCGGCGGGATTGACACCGAGGCTGGTCAACGCATTGGCCATCTGGCGCGCGCGACGGTGGCAGTCGCGGAAAGTGTAGCGATGGATATCGCCTTCCACTCGCCGGGACACGATCTCCGTGTCGCCATGATGCCGGTCGGCATGCACGATGAGTGAGGAGATCAACAACTGCTTTTGCATCATCAAGCCGTTCATGGCGTCGTTCCCTTCTAATGTCTGTGATCGTGGAGCGGGGACATGGCTGTACCCCTCTGCCAGGTTCCGCCTCAGGGCCGCGAACCGGGACCACGTGTCTCCCCTCTACTGGGTTTTTGCAATCAGATAACGGCTCTCGCGACCGGAGAGATCGCGATGCGGCATGGACTGTGCGCTTGTCGCGCACAGCCATCTTCCCGGCGCCTGTGACCTGCGATAACCCGGCCTGGTGCCGCAGTCCTGATGTGACCGGACTGTCTGGTGCGTCTTGCGGGCGACGCACTGAGTGTCATGAGGACCCCGCGGATATCGGGAATCCTCATGAATTTCAGATCAATTGAATGCCGTGAGATCTTTCGGCTTGATGTCATGCTGCTCGCAGTAAGCAAGATAGCGCTGCAGCGAGGTCTTCCAGTTTTCCATCGCGATGATGTTGTCGTTCTCGTCGAGGAAAATCAGATCGCCGATCATCTGAATAAACGTGACCATGTAGCCGTCTCCGCTTCCGGTGGTGACGACTTCAGGCGTGTGGGTCGACGCGGCGGTCTCGTACACGACGTCGCCGGGTCCGGCGATCCAGTCGTGCTCCTTGTATTTCCACTTGCCTTCGATCGTGTAGACGAGAACCGTGCCGGTGTGGTGGTGTCTGGGCAGTTGCATGTCCATCGGTGCCTTCATCATCACGATGATTTCACCGCGGATCGGGTCAAGCTTGAAGTACTTCAGCAGGACGTTGTCCGCATAGGGCGTAAACGGTACCCACGGCAGCGAATCGCCATCGATGAGCGAGGTGTCGACTTGTTCGTGAAGCATTTCTGTCTCCATTTTGTAGTGGGGGTCAAACCTGGTAAGCGTACCGGGGCTGCCCGTCTGTCCCTGATGGGCGGGTGCCCTGGATACGCCGGATGAAACTGTCGCCTTAGACCAGCGGGGCGCCCGTGAGCGTGGCGCGCAGCATCTTTCGTGGCTCGTTGCCGTAGTCCGACACGGCGTAGTGCTGAACCAGCAGGTTGTCCCACATGGCAACCGTGTTGGTTCTCCACTTCAGACGGACCTGGTATTCCGGAATCGCTGCCTGGGAAATCAGATAGTTCATCAGATGATTAGCTTCCGGCATGAAGTCCTGGCCGCATCGGACATCCTTGAAGGTGTAGAAATTCGAGAAATGGGTCGTGAACGCCGTATTGACGAACAACACCTTTTCACCCGTCTCGGGATGGGTGAGCACGACCGGATGCTCGGCGGCGGGGTTCTTCGCGGCCATCGTGTGACGTTCTTCGATCGGCATCTGGGCGAAAAAGGCGTGCTCGGCATCGTGCTTGGCGTACAGGCCATCGATTCGTTGCTTGATGGCCTCGGGCAGCTTTTCATAGGCCATCACCATGTTGGACCATATGGTGTCGCCGCCGGTCTCCGGACACAGTTCGCAGCGCAACACCGCGCCGCGCGGCGGTGCCTTCTTGAAGGTGACATCGGTATGCCAGAGGTTTTCACGGCTGATCTTTTCGACCATGTTCTGCTTGTTGGTCTCGAGATTGCGGTACAGCATCAGCAACTTGTCCGCCTCCGGATGGCTAGGCGCAACGGGATGGGCTTCCAGTTCGGCGAATTGCGCAGCGAAATTCTGTTGCTCCATCGGCGTGATGTCCTGATCGCGGAAGAACAGGACCTTGTGCTTCAGCCACAGCGCCCGGATTTCGGCGATAGCCTCAGGATCCTGCGCGGCGTCAGCCAGGCTGATGTTGCTGAGTTCGGCGCCGATGGCGGGCGTGCAGATCTCCACCTTGATCGAATGCTGGCGCACAGATGGCCGGACAATGGCCGGTGCCACGGGCGCGGCGTGTGAAGAAGTGTTTTGGGGTACGGCGGTTGCTGTCATTGATGTCTCCAATCTGTACTCGTGCGGCGGCGAGCCATGTGTGCGTCCGGCAGATGTAGCTGGCCCCTGTCAGAACGGCAGGGGCATCGTTTCATCGGTGCCACGGAACTCATAATAGGCAGTGCGGCGGCGATGCTATTGATTCAGCGCGACAATTTCCTTGCAAATTGGGACACCAGGCCAGGGCGTGGCTAAAAAGCGGCTAGCAACACCGCTCGGGTGCTTCCGGGCGGCGATGCACGTAGTCGGGTCATCGCGGGGTCGGGCGGGATCAGTAACGTCAGGAACGTGCGGAGTGCGGCAGGTTCAGGCAGTGAGTGTGGCAGGCGCGAATGATGGAGGGACGCGTGGGCCGACTCCGAACCTGTTTTCCTGCTTCCTACCTGGGCGAGATGGGCCCGGCTGCCGCCGTGCTTTGCCGGGAATGGGCGGCCCACTGCGAGGGTGTCTTGCCAAATCGACCGCGGAACCAGCGCGAGAAGTCACCGGCATGGGAAAACCCGAGGAGCTCCGCGACGTCGTACAACTTGCGTTTGCTGTTGGCCAGATACTCCTCGGCGAGTTCAGCCCGTACTGCATTGATGATCGTTGTGACACTCTCGCCCTCGGCCGCCAGGTGCCGGTTAAGCGTGCGTCGATGCATGCCAAGATGCTGGGCGACCTGATCGACCGAACACAGTCCGCCTGGCAGCAGCATCCTGACGACCTGGCGCGCCCGCTGCGCCGGCCCGTCGCGCAGGCTGGCCAACTGCATGTCCAGCCATCGTTTCATCTCGCAATTCAGCGCCGGGTCTGCCGCAGGGATGGGCATGTCCAGGTCGCGACTGGGGCAAACGATGGCATCGCATTCCTGTGAAAACTCGATCGCTGTTCCCAGCACGCGGCGGTGCACTTCAAGGCTGGCGGGCCGCGCGTGGGTGAAACTGATCTTTATCGGCCGGAAAGTATCGCCACTCAATGCCCTGAACACCCGCAATACGATGCCGGTCGACATTTCGATCGTCTGACGACAGACGCCATGCCCCCCCTGCATATTCGCGCCGACCTGCAGCAGCGCGACGTCGCCTGGCTCGTCAAGCCGCAATTGCACGCCGGCGTTGTGCAGACGCATATAGCGGGCGAAAAATTGCGCTGCTGCGCGCAGCGTTGGCTCTTCCCGGACAGCCAGCGCCAGCATCCCCAGATTGGCCAGGCTTCTCGTTTCCGCGAGCAACAAACCAAAGGCCTCCTGACCGGACAGGCGCGCCGACTCCTCCAGCAGCCATCCCACCGAATCGACACTGATCATCAGATTCGGATCGTCGAAGACGGTGGCCGGCAGTCTCGCCATTCGCAGCATACGCAACGGATCGAGCCCCACCGAACGGGCGACGTGTTCATAGTCGGTAAGGCTCGCACTGCGCGCCAGGGTATGCCCGGGCTGTCCCGATTTCACGAGGTGATCCAGGGCGGCATCAGCCAGGCTGATATTGCTGATTTCGGCGCCGATGGCGGGCGTGCAGATCCGCACCTTGATCGAATGCTGGCCGCACGATGGCCGGTGACGCGAATGTGGCTTGTGAAGTCGCGTCCTGGGTTGCCGCGGTTGTTGTCATTGACGTCTCCAATCTGTGCTTGTGCGGCGGCGAACCATGTGTGTGTCCGGCAGATGTAGCTGGCCTATGTCAGCACGGCAGGGGCATCGTGCCATCGGTGCCACGGAGTCATAATAGGCAGTGCGGCCGCGGTGCTATTGATTCAGCGCGACAATTTCGTTGCATATTGGGACGCGAGGCCAGAGCCCATCGCTGGAAAGCCGATAGCGACAACGCTCCCGTGCAGTCCGGGTGGTACAGCCGGCAATCGCGGAAGCAGGCGGGGATCTGTAACGTCAGGAATGTGCAGGGTGCGGCCGGCTCAGGCCGCGTGGCTAGCCGGGATGACGAAGGGACGCCTCGAACGTCCTCGAATCTGCCTTTCCTACTTACGCGAGGTGGATCCGGCGGTCGCCTTGCGCTCCAGGTAATGGGCAACCCAATCCGAGGGTGTCTTGCCAAACTCGCCGCGGAACCAGCGAGAAAGTTCACAGGCGGAGGAAAAGCCGAGTAGTTCGGCGACTTCATACAACTTGCGCTCGCTGTTGGTCAGATACTCCTCGGCGAGTTCAGCCCGTACCGCATTGATGATCGTTGTGACACTCTCGCCCTCGGCCGCCAGGTGCCGGTTAAGGGTGCGTCGATGCATGCCAAGATGCTGGGCGACCTGATCGACCGAACACAGTCCTGCTGGCAGCAGCATCCTGACGATCTGGCGCGTCCGCTGCGTCGGCCCGTCGCGCAGGCCCACCAGTTGCATGTCCAGCCATCGTTTCATCTCGCTTTTCAGCGCCGGGTCTGCCGCAGGGATGGGCATGTCCAGGTCGCGGCTGCGGCAAACGATGGCATTGCATTCCTGTGAAAACTCGATCGCTGTTCCCAGCACGCGGCGGTGCACTTCAAGGCTGGCGGGCCGCGCGTGGGTGAAACTGATCTTTGCCGGCCGGAAGGTGTCGTGGGCCAGCGCTCTCAACGTCCGCAATGCAACACCGGTCGTCTGTTCGATAGCCTGGCGCCAGACGCCATGCCCCTGCATATTCACAGCGACATGCAGCAGCGCGACGTCGCCCGCATCGTCAAGCCGGAATTGCACACCGGCGTTGTGCAGACGCATATAGCGGGCGAAAAATTGCACTGCTGCGCGCAGCGTTGGCTCTTCCCGAATCGCCAGGGCCAGCATCCCCAGATTGGCCAGACTTCTGGTTTCCGCGAGCAACAGGCCAAAGGCCTCCTGACCGGACAGGCGCGCCGACTCCTCCAGCAGCCACCCCACCGAATCGACACTGATCATCATGTTCGGATCGTCGAGGACCGTGGCCGGCAACCTGGCCATCCGCAGCATGCGGAGCGGATCGAGCCCCGCTGAACGGGCCACGTGTTCATAGTCGGTAAGGCTGGCACTTCGCGTCAGGGTATGCACGGACGTCACCTGTCCCAATTAATCAAGCTTATGTCCTGCTAAGTATAGTAGGGAACTCACGTCAGAGCTACCTTGGAGGCCGGGAACTTCAACAGACGGATATAGACAATGGACACCAGCGCCGCAACGTACATCGGTCAACCTCGCGCCGCAACCGGGCAGGTGGATGCCGACGACCCCGCCGCATTCAACCACTGCTTTGCCGAAGTCAACGGCATTCGCATGCACTACATCGACGAGGGTGAGGGCCCGCTCGTCATTCTGCTGCATGGCTTTCCGTACCTCTGGTACATGTGGCGCCGCCAGATCGGGGCATTGGCCGCGGCCGGCTTTCGGGTCGTCGTCCCCGATCAGCGGGGATTTGGGCAAACCGGCCGGCCAGATTCCATTGAAGCCTACGACATGAGCCAGGCCGTCGGCGACATGGTTGGCCTGATGGCGGCCCTGGGTGAAACCTCCGCGGTGATCGTCGGACACGACCTCGGCGCATGGGTATCTCAGGCGGCGGCCATGCTGAGGCCGGATCTGTTCCGCGGCCTCGTGATGCTCAATACCCCGGTGCCACCGCGTGGAAAGGTCCAGCCGACCATCGGCTTGCAGGAAATGGCGAAAGGCAGGGTGTACCACCACCTGTACTTCCAGCAGATCGACAAACCGGATCGCGAGTTCGCCAGTGATCCGCGCAAGACATTGCGCAGCATTTACTACTCGGTCTCCGGCAGCGCCGTCGGCGCCGAACGCTGGCGCCTGTTCGTCGAAGCCGGCGAGCCCCTTCTCAACGCGTTCACTGAGCCGAAGGAGTTCCCGTCCTGGTTGAGCGCGCGGGCGATCGACTACTACGTTGATGAATACACGCGCACGGGATTTACCGGCGCCATTAACTACTATCGCTGTCGCGACCGGAACTGGGAAATCACAGCGTTTCTGGACGGCGCGGTGGTTCGCCAGCCGAGCCTGTTCATCGGTGGCGATGCCGACCCTTCGATCGAACCGGTCGAAATCCGCGGTATCTACGACCGCCTCGACACCTGGCTGCCCGGACTGCAGAAGAAGGTGCTGCTACCCGGCGTGGGCCATGCCGCGGCGGAAGAAAGTGTTGATCAGGTAAACGAACTGCTCCTGGAATTTCTCGAGCAGTTCAAGCGCTAGCGTCCAGGTTGTCCGGCTGCGATGCCTGTATCCGGGCGTCCAGCGACATGGCTGCTTGCGCACAGGGCAGGTTTCACTATCCCTGAGCGCAAGCAGCGTGAATGAGCGGCAGTGGGGAAGCCAGACACACACCGCCGCGCGCCGCAGAACTGAAAAAAAGAAAGCTGCGCACAGATGGTATTAGCAGCAGCAAATATCAGGAGACAGAATTATGGCAGTGAATATGCAGGAAACAGCGTGCGGTGACGGTGAGCGGCCGCAGGCCATTCGCGGCTATGCATGCGTCATTTTTGCGCTGACATTCGGACTGCTCTTGTCCGACTATATGTCGCGGCAAGTGCTCAACGCAGTCTTTCCGCAAATCAAGGCGGAGTGGGGACTGTCCGACACCCAGCTCGGCGCGCTCAGCGGCATTGTCTCGCTGGCTGTTGGCGTCCTGGCGTTCCCCATTTCACTTGCCGCCGACCGGTGGGGTCGCGTACGAAGCGTAACGGTCATGGCGGCGATCTGGAGCATCGCGACCTTGCTGTGCGGCCTGTCGCACAACTACTTCACGTTGCTGTCGGCGCGCTTTCTGGTCGGTGTCGGCGAAGCCGCTTACGCCAGTGTTGGCCTGGCCATTCTCATCAGTATGTTTCCGCCCCGCCATACGTCTGCGGTGGCTGGCGCATTCTTTGCGGGCGGCATGGTCGGGTCGGTAATGGGGATCGGGCTTGGCGGTTCACTGGCAAGCCATTTCGGTTGGCGGACTGCGTTCGTTGGCATGGCAGTCTTTGGCATCGCGCTGACCCTGCTCTATATGATGGTTGCCAGTTCGGCGCGGATCGAAGGGGAGAAAAGCCAGTCAACCGGCATCAGGAAAATTGAGCCGCGGGCGACCGTTCACATCGGGCAGGTGCTGAAAGACCTGTTCTCCTCGCCGGTGTTGATCTGCGTCTATTTCGGCAGTGGGCTGCAGCTCTTCATCAGCGGTGGCCTGCTTGCCTGGCTGCCGAGTTTCCTGAATCGGGTCTATGACATGCCACTGAGCAAGGCGGGGGGCATAGCCGCCATCTTTGTCCTTTGCGGCGCATTTGGAATGCCCCTGTGCGGCGCGCTGTCCGATCGCCTGGGCCGTGATTCTCCGCGACGGAAGATAATCCTGGCGATCATCTATAACCTGACCTGTGGAGCTTTGCTGTTCGCGGCATTTCAGTTTCCCGTCGGCACAATTCAACTCGCTATCATCGCATTGGCAATGTTCTTTAGCGCGGGGATTCTCGGTTCGGCCGGTGCGATGGTTGCGAATCTGACGCCCAAGGCGATTCACAGTACAGCCATGGCAACGCTCGCTCTCGCCTTCAACGTTCTTGGGCTGGCGCCAGGTTCCGTTGTGACGGGAATATTGGCAGACCGGCTGGGCCTGGGAGCCGCCTTGCAACTATTGCCACTCGCTGGCATCGCGTCCGCCGTCGCCTTGTTTATTGGCTTGCGCTATTTGCGGGGCGCGCAATGTCATAGTGAAAATAGCTGAAGTGACCGACGCTTTCACATAAATATGGATACCTTATCGATCGAACAGGACAGCATTCCAGATGGCGGGCGCAGCGGTGTCCTCTAGCGCGAGAGCGGAGTGACCGGGGTGACCCTTGCGAATGCGATGTGCCAACCCGATGCCTGAAATCGTGGTCGCGGCATTCCTGACCCGTTTGCATCCGGTCGTCACATTCGTTCACGTCTTGATGTTTCGATGATCCTGTCCGATCAGTTTGTTCAGGTACTTTGAGGAGCGGACCTTCGCGTATGCAGGCAGCAGACCATTGGTTCTTATTTCGCGCAACGCCCGGTACGAGGCGGCATACCCATCCAGCGTGGTTGTCTCCGGCGGTGAATGGATCATCGATCCACACCGAAAACGCAGGGTGTCTGCGCCCCCGGCATCGCAAGCGCGGTCTGCATCGCCGCGCCGCACCCGAAGTGGGACGGACAGTCAGTGTTCCTGATTGTGAAGGAACTGGGCAGCACTCTCACCACGGCCGGACTGCTCGCCTTCTTTAACGGCCAGATTGCGAAGTGGTGGAAGCCAGACCCGATGGTCTTCGTCGAATCGCGCCCACCCGGCGCGACCGGCAAGGTCACCGGGCACCAGTTGTGCGAGCAGTACGGGGATTACTACCTGTCGGTCTGACGCACCGACGCCGCCCCAACACAGTTTTATTCAGGCAATAACCCACAAGCGCCGCGGGTAAATCGGCGCCCCAAAACCGAAGGAGACAAAATGAAAATGAAGTTCAGGTTGAAGTCGAAGTTGAAGTTGAGCAGCCCTGCTGCGCTGGTGCTGTTCGCCACCGCTGCCCATGCCCAATCGTCGGTCACGCTTTACGGCGTACTCGACAGTGGATTTCTATATCAAAGCACCTCGGCTGCATCCTTTCAGCCACATGCGCCGAATCTCGGGCATGTCTATCAGCTCAAGGACGGCGGGATCTATTCCAGCTACTGGGGCATGAAGGGAAGTGAAGACATCGGCGCCGGCTACAAGATTACCTTCAAGCTGCAGGGTGTATTCAACACCACGACCGGCAAGCTTGGTCTCGGCGACACGCCGGGCTCGACTGCGCTCTTCAACCAGTTCGCGACGGTCGGTGCATCCACGCCGTTCGGCACGTTCGACGCCGGCCGGCAGATCATTCCGATGATCTACGCGATGTCGGAAACCGATGTCCGTGGTGCACAGTACTTCGGCAGTATCCTGACTGCGTGGCTTGGTGTGAATCAGGCGGCCGGATGGCCCGGCACCAGTACGAACGCCCCGATCGGCGCGCTGTATGACAGCAACGCGCTCGTCTACAACTCGCCGAAATTCCATGGTGCATCGCTCGCGCTCGAGTACGCGCCAGGCGGGGTCGCTGGCCAGTTCCAGGGGGGCACGCGCGAGTCGGCCGTACTCAAGTATTCGAACTACGGGCTGAATCTTGCCGCCGTGTACTACAACGGGCACGACACCAATCCGTTCCCGATCAACTATCCGACGGGGCCGGCGGTGCCCGCGACAGGTCTGGCCAACAATCGCTTCTATTATTTTGGTGCGATGTACACGATCGCCGGATTTTCAGTATCCGGCTCGTATGGTGTCGGCAAGAATCCGGCGAATCCCGGTACCGCGGACTTTGAAATGGCGTCAGGCGGCCTCGGCTACCAGTTCAACCCGGCCTTCAAGGTCACGTCGGGCTACTACTACCTGAAGGACCGGAACCATTCGGCAAATCACTCAAGCGAAGTCGCTGTGGGTGCCGAATACACCCTGTCCAAGAGGACGAAGACGTACGCACAGGTCGGGTATGTCAACAACGATGGCACCATGAACCAGACGGTCGTCTATGGCGCCCCCGTCGCCCCGGGCAAGTCCACCACGGCGGCCATGATCGGCCTTCGTCATACCTTCTGATTCCGAACCCCAACGCGCAACCGGAGCGATCTATGAAAAGCATTCAGGCATTCAGGCTGGCAGTTGGAGTCGTAGTCGTTGCAACGTCTTTGACCGCGTGGTCCCAGACGAGCGAGCCGGCCAGTGCGCCGGGCGCATCGGCAATGGCTGCCTCGGCGATGCCGGCCACAGGAAGAAAGGCGAATCGTGCCCTGCGCCGCCAGGTCTATAACGCCATCTCGAAGAACAAGGACATCAATGCCGGCAATATCGGTGTCACCGCGAAAGACGGCGCGATAACCCTGACCGGTTCGGTCACGGACGCTTCCCAGGTGGGCAGGGTCGCGGAAATCGCGAAGGGCGTTCCCGGAGTAACGTCGGTCACCAGCAAGCTGACCGTGCAAAAACCATTTGGCGGCATGTAAGCTGCCGCAGCCGGAACGGCAGTGCGGCGGGGCCGACGAATGAGTCGGTCCCGCCGCACTCAACGTGCCGTGGACGCTGCATCATCAGCATCCGGATCACGAGATCCTCAAGTCCGCTTCGCAATGCAAGCCGATCACGTAGCCGAAGCCGGATGACAAGCTGACCTTCGACAGGCTCTCGTCGGTGTTCATTTCGAACACGGATCACGAGCAGAACCAGCCGGCGCACTTGACGCTGAAAGATCCGTCAGTGCCAGTCAACGTGAACTGACAGACCTATGCGGGTCCGGTCGCGCTGCTGCCCCGCGGCCGTATGTGAGTTCGTCAAGAACGACGACGGCAGCGAGCGTCTCGTGATCAATGCGCAGAACTGCGTGCATTGCAAGACCGGCGATATCAAGGACCTGACACAGAACATCGTGTGGATGACACCTGAGGACAGCGGTGATCCGAATTGCCCAAATATGAAAGTCGATAAGCGGGGCATCAAAAACGATGTTTGCATGCACCATCTAAGTCAAGGAGTGTGACGTGCAAAGAGAAGTCGTTATTGTGAGTGGTGTACGCACCGCCATTGGGAAGTTCGGCGGAAGCCTGAAAGACGTGCCGCCGACGGAGTTCGCTGCCTGTAGTGCGAGAGGTGCTGGCACGTGCCGGGATTGCCGGCGATCAGGCAGGCCAATATCTCCGCCGCGCAAGCCATTCTGCTGGGTGACGCCGACGTTGCCCCAGGTGGCGGTGCAGAAAACATGAGCCGTGCGCCCTACATCACTCCCGACACACGCTTTGGCGTGCGGATGGGCAATGCGCATCTGATCGACATGATGCCAGGCGTACTGAACGATCACCATGAAGACCATGATGATGGTGAACTGGGTCAACGCCAGAAGTCACAGCAGGCGCGTTCACGGGCTGGAGCTAAGACATCCATTGATGACGTCCTGGTTTTTATTCATGTAGCTGTGATGGCCGGTGGCGACGGGCGTCGTCACCGGTTTCCATGGATGATCCGCGGCGTGGATCGTCAGTCATCGATCGCTTCGTGGACGGCCACCGCGCCGCGCTTCCAGTAACTGGCTGCACGGATGCGCGATCTGTCGACACCGCATTCAGTCGTGAGGTGCTGGCGCACCGCGCGGATTGCCGCCGATTCGCCGGCTGCCCACACATAGCCTTCGCCTTCCGGCAGGAACGTCTCGCGCACGGTGTCCAGCAGCGTGCTTTCGCGATCGTCCGCATCGTCCGGATAGCACCACACGGTGTACAGATCGGCCTGCGTCGCGAACTCGATGCGTGCCGACGGATCGCGCACTTCCAGCACGGCCGCGACACGTGTGCCGGCCGGCAACTCTTCCAGCCGGCGGCTGATCGCCGGCAACGCGGTTTCGTCGCCGATCAGCAGATGCCAGTCGAAGCCCTGCGGGATCACAAACGAACCGCGCGGCCCGCCGACGCCGAGATACTGGCCGACGCGCGCCGCGCGCGCCCAGTCCGAAGCCGGCCCGACCGTGTGAATCACGAAGTCGATGACAAGCTCGCCCGCTTCGCGATCGAAGCGGCGCGGCGTGTAGTCACGCGCGACCGGACGCGGCTGGCCCTCGGGAAATACGGGGCCATCCGGGCCCACGACCGGAAGCACGGGCTTGTCCTCGCCGGGCGCGGGGAAGAACACCTTGATGTGGTCGTCGAACGATGCCGACGTGAAATCGCCCAGGTCTTCGCCGGTTAGCGTGATGCGCACGAGATGCGGCGTCAGCGGTTCGACGCGCGCCACCTGAAGCAGACGGAATTTCAGCGGATGGCGCACGCGCACCACCGCCAGATCGGTACCTGTATTCAGCATGAGAGGTTTTCCATTTAGATGAGGTTCCGGCGCGGCGCTCAAGGCGCGCTGCCGGTTTTACCTTCGATTTCGGCCGTGGCGCGCGCGAGGATCGCGGCGATGCGGCGCTGTTCGTCGGGCGCTGCACTGGTGCGCAGCACCAGTGCGGTTTTCAGCGCGCGCCGCGCCGCGACCAGTTCGGGCACCCAGCCGCCTTCGCTCGGGTCGGCGGGTTCCTCGCCGGCAAACGCGCGGCGCACCGAATCCATCTTGCGTCCGATATGCGTGAGCTTCGCGAGCATCAGGTCGACGCGTTCGCGATTGTCCCCGAGGTACTGCTGGCCGCTTTCCGACAGCGCGTAACGCTTGCGGTTGCCTTCGACTTCGACGGTGACGTGACCGACTTCTTCAAGATAGGTGAGCGCCGGATACACCATGCCGGGGCTCGGCGAGTAAAAGCCGTTCGAGCGCGCGTCCAGTGCGCGGATGAGTTCGTAGCCGTGGCTCGGCCGTTCCGCGAGCAGCGCGAGCAGAAGCAGTTGCAGATCGTCGGACGTGAAGCGGCGGCCGCGCGGAAAGCCGTCGCCTTCACCGCCGAAGCCGCCAGGGCCGCCGCCGAACGGCCCACCCCCGAACGGGCCGCCGCCGCGCCGGTGATGCTGACGTCCGATCGCGTGCCAGAGCGCATGCAGCGATTGCCATGAAAAGCGCTCGGCGCAGGCCTGGCGGTCGTGCCAGGATGAATGATCGTGATGAGGGTGGTGACGCATGGTCGGGGCTCCGTTTGTCGTAAAACATATCTTAAGATATATATCGAAAGACATAGTGTCAAGGCGAATCTGTCGAAAAGGATGTGACGACGCCTTGCGCAGCCCGATCGCGGGAAAGAGCGGGGGATATCCGCCGCGACCAGATCTGGCGCGGCGTCAGGTCAGAAAATGGACTGTTCGGTGAACGTGGTGAGCCATTCCAGCGCGAGCGTGCCGGCGAGCGAATTACCGTTCGCGTCGAGCCCCGGCGACCAGACGCATACCGCCATTTCGCCGGGCAGCACCGCGACGATGCCGCCACCGACGCCGCTTTTGGCCGGCAGTCCGACGCGGTAGACGAAATCGCCGGCGGCGTCATAGGTGCCGCAGGTTAGCATCAGGGCGGAGAGCCGTTTGGCCGAACTGGCGTCGACGACGTGTTCGCCGGTCGAAGGCACCAGGCCGCGGTTGGCGAGAAATAGCGCCGCGCGCGCCAGTTCGACGCAGCTCATCGAAATCGCGCACTGACGGGTGTATGCGTCGACCACGAGGTCGGGCGGCATCGTCAGATTGCCGAAGCTCGCCATGAAATGCGCCATCGCGCGATTGCGGTGAGCGTGCTGCAGCTCCGATTGCGCGACCGCTGAGTCGTAGCCGATTGCGCGCTCGCCCGAAAGGCGCCGGATGAATTCCACCAGCGCCGTCTCCGCCTTCACGAACCGCCGGCACAGGACGTCGGTGACGACCAGCGCGCCGGCATTGATAAACGGGTTGCGCGGCTTGCCCTGATCGGCCTCCAGCTGCACGAGCGAGTTGAACGCCGTGCCCGACGGCTCGCGGCCGACGCGCTGCCAGAGGTCGTCGCCGAGCAGCTGGAACGCGAGCGTGCAGGCGAACAGCTTCGAGATACTCTGGATCGAAAAGCGCGTGTCGGCTTCGCCGGTGCGAAACACTTCGCCGGTCGTGCGGACGATCGCCATGCCGAAGCGCTCAGCGGAAATATTCGCCAGTTCGGGGATGTAACTGGCGACGCGCCCCTTTCCCAGCCAGGGCTTGAGATCGCGATGAATCTGGTCGAGGATGCCGGAATAGTTCATGGGTGAGCACGCTTGAAAGTCGCGATTCTAGCGGTAACCCGGGGCTGGCGGCGCGTCGGCGGAAATGCTGCGCGCCTTCGTCTGGCATGCTAGATTTGCTCCGTTTTATCGATCGGCAGGGCAAAACGGACAACCATGAACGATGTGATCGATCCGGAACCGGTTGGCGGCGCTGTCTTCGTGATGGCGGAGCGGTGTCTGGCCGGCGCGGGCATCTGGCACACGGGCGCGCGGGCGCGACTCGTCGGAGCGCGTGATCGGGTGCTCACGGTGCGCACGGAAGCCGGCATGTGGGTCGCGCCGCCGAAGTGCGCGGTGTGGGTGCCGGCCGGCGTGCTGCATCGCGTGTCGTGCGCGAAGGACGCCGCGCTGCGCACGCTGTACGTCGACGGCGATGCGGCGCCGGCTCCTGAACATTGCTGCGTGGTGAGCGTCGATCCGCTGACCGACGCGCTGCTGACGGCCGCCAGCGCATTCGGCGCCGATTATCCGCCCGAAGGGCCGCAGGCCCGCATCGTGAGCGTCATTCTCGACCAGTTGCCGCTGCTCGCGCCCGTGCCGCTCGCGCTGAACTGGCCGAGGGACCTGCGGGCCCAGCATATCGCCGACGCATTGCTTGCCAACCCCGCATGCCCCGACGTCCTCGACGATCTCGCCGAGGCCGCCAGCGTGACCGCGCGCACGGCGGCGCGTCTTTTCTCGAAGGAGACGGGGCAGACGTTCGGCCAGTGGCGCCAGCAGTTGCGCCTGCTCTGCGCGCTGGCGCGGCTCGGTTACGGCGCGAGCGTCACACAGGTGGCGCTGGAGGTGGGATATAACGACGTGTCGTCGTTTATCGCGGTGTTCCGGCAGGCGCTGGGTGAAACGCCCGCGCGGTATTTCCGCTGAGCGCCGCCGCGTGACGCATGACGCATGGCCGTGGCCTGCTGAAACACACAGATCTTGAGCGCCGCGTCAATGCGCGCCCGACGCGCCTCCACCGCCGCCTTTGCCCGGCCGCGTGATCCAGATGAGCGGAATGATCAGGATGAAAATGATCGCCGAGATAAAGAAGATGTCGTTGAGCCCCATCATCGCGGCCTGCGTATTCACCTGAAAATCGAACAGCGCATGCGCCGATTGCGTATCCAGATGCAGCAGCGACTGCGTCGAATCGATCTGCTGGTTGAAGAGGGGATTATTGATGCTGGCGCGCTCGGTCAGCCGTTCGTGATGGAGCACCGTGCGGTTATTCCAGGTGTTGGTCGCAATCGATGTCCCGACCGCGCCGCAGAACACCCGCACGAAATTCGACAGCCCTGCGGCCGCCGGTATTTTATGGGGCGGCTGCCCGGCGAGGATGATCGCCGTGAGCGGCACGAAGAACATCGCCATCGGAATGCCCTGCAGCAGCGTCGGAAGCACGAGATGCCAGGTGTCGATCTCGATCACATACTTCGAGCGCATATAAAAGACGATCGCGAAGCCGACAAACGCGAGCGTCGCGATAATGCGCGCGTCCGAGCGTGGCAGCACCCGCCCCATCACGGGCGCGAGAATCACCGCGAAGATGCCGAGCGGCGCGGTCACGAGGCCGGCATCGACGGAGCGGTAGTTCAGATACTCCTGCATCCATTGCGGCAGCAGCACGAGATTGCCGAAGAACACGCCGTAGGCGACCGAAATCGCAATCGTCCCGCCGAGAAAATTGCGCTGTTTGAAAAGACGCAGATCCACGATCGGGTTTTCCCCGGTCAATTCCCACACGAGAAAGAGCGCGAAGCAGATCACCGCCGTAAGGCCGAGCACGACGATAAACGGTGACGAAAACCAGTCCAGATCCT
The DNA here is from genome assembly GCF_907164545.1 of Paraburkholderia gardini. Taxonomy (NCBI): domain Bacteria; kingdom Pseudomonadati; phylum Pseudomonadota; class Betaproteobacteria; order Burkholderiales; family Burkholderiaceae; genus Paraburkholderia; species Paraburkholderia gardini. The sequence goes on from NZ_CAJQZB010000003.1 coordinate 180,657, forward strand.
TGCCCTTGTCGAGCATGATCTGGAGCGAGGCGACCCAGGCGACCAGCAGCCCAAGGCCGACGACATCGATCGGCAGCTTGCGGGTGGGGCTTTCGCGATGACGGTAGATCATCCACGTCACGCCCGCCGCGAAAATGCCGACCGGAATATTGATGTAGAAAATCCACGCCCACGAATAGCTGTCGGTGATCCAGCCGCCGAGGGCAGGACCCGCAATCGGGCCGACGGTCGCGGTCATCGCCCAGAGCGACAGCGCCGTCGATGATTTTTCCTTCGGCCACGAGCTCAGCAGGATCGCCTGCGAGAGCGGAATCAGCGGCCCGGCGACGGCGCCCTGCAGCACCCGTGCGCAGAGCAGGATGGGCAGCGTCGGCGCGATCCCGCATAGCCACGACGATAACGAGAACATCAGGATCGCGCCCACGAACAGCTTGATCTGGCCGAGACGCTGCGTGAGCCAGCCGGTCAGCGGAATCGACACGGCGTTGGCCGCGGCAAAGACGGTAATGACCCACGTGCCTTCATCGACGGATACGCCGAGGTTGCCCGAGATGGTCGGAATCGCCACGTTGGCGATCGACGAGTCGAGCACATTCATGAACGTGGCGAGTGCGACGGCAAATGTCGCGAGCGCCAGCTGGGCGCCATGAAGCGGCGCGGGCGCGGCGGGTTGCCCTGGTGGGCCTGACGGACGAGGCCCGGCCGGCCCGGCGGTAGTGCCGGGCGAACCGGATGAACCCGGCGGGGCAGGAGGCTGACTCAAGCGATTCTCCAATCCAGTCCAGTGAACGCTTCCATGCGACGCATGGAGCAGCAATAGAAAAAGGCGTGAAAAGGATACCTGCAATCGGGAGCCCATGTGGCGCGCGCGGACACTGGCGCATCCGGAACAGGGCGCCTGTTTCAGTTTGAAAGGATTTCGGGCGTATGGCGGCGGCTATATCGCGTCGCGCACTGCAATATCACCCGATATTTCACGCAAAATCTGATGATCGACGTAAAAAACACTCTGACAGTGGGCGTTTAGGCATTATCCCAATCGGTAATAATTTAATTCCAAGTGTAATTTTGTGTAAAATCGCGCGCCCCCTCAAGTTTTTTGAGCGGGGTGCCGTTAATGGGTTAATAGCCCGAAAAAAGCACCTGACGCGCGATCGTGGCCCGCCTCTCAAGGCTCGACGCAATGCCGACGGACATCTGGCCGCTCCGGCAGCGGACGGCCGCTTACACCAGTAGAGCCTGCCCATGGCCCGCGCGATGCCGCAACAATCCTTCTTCAAACGGTTCTTCAGCCCGAACGTGGCTGTGGACCTCGGCACGGCCAATACGCTCATCTATACGCAGGACGACGGCGTAGTGCTCAACCAGCCTTCCGTGGTGTGCTTCCAGAAGCACGCGCCGGCCGGTCAGGAGCGGGTGGCGGCGGTGGGCAAGGAAGCCAAGCAGCTGCTCGGCCGGGTGCCTGGCAATCTCGAAGCGGTACGCCCGATGCGTCATGGCGTGATCGCGAATTTTGCCGCGGCTGAACACATGATCCGCCAGTTCGTCGACATGTCGAGCACGGTGCCGCGTTTCGGCCGCCGTGCGTCGTTCACGATCTGCGTGCCGGCAGGTGCTACCCAGGTCGAGCGCCGCGCGATCCGCGAAGCCGCGACCGCGGCTGGCGCGTGGAAAGTGAACCTGATCGGCGAATCGCTTGCCTCGGCCGTCGGCGCCGGGTTGCCGGTGTCGGAAGCGACCGGTTCGATGGTTGTCGATATTGGCGGCGGTACGACGGAAGTCGGCGTGATCGCGCTGGGCGGCATGGCGTATAGCGGCTCGATTCGCGTTGGCGGCGACCAGTTCGATCTCGCGATCGTCAATTACGTGCGCAGCGTCTACGGCGTCGTGATCGGCGACCAGACCGCGGAGCACGTGAAGAAGACCATCGGCACCGCGATCCGCGACGTGCCGACCGAGCGCATCAACGCAACCGGCCGCAGCCTCGACGACGGCCTGCCGCGTACCGTCCAGCTGACGAACCAGGACATCGCCGATGCGATTGTCTCGCCGCTCGCACAGGTAATCGGCGCGGTGAAAATGGCGCTTGAATGCGCGCCGCCGGAACTCGTGACGGACATCGCCCACAGCGGCATCGTGCTGACGGGTGGCGGGTCGCTGCTCGCGAATCTCGACCGTTATCTCGCGAACCAGCTGGGCCTCGACGTACGCGTCGCCGACGAGCCACTGACGTGCGCCGTGCGCGGCGCGGGCGCGGCGTCTACACTGCTGCATTCGCACGCTTTCGACTGAGCGCGCGCGGCGCACGCAGTACGACTGCAGGCGGCGCGCGCGCCGCTTCCATTTGCCATTTGTGAACTCTCCCGATCCTGTTTCATCGCTGCCGCTCGTTACCTTGAGCAACGGCTTACGCATGCCTTACGAGGCGCGTGGTGACGGCGAGCTGCTGCTGTTCGTCCACGGCTCGCTGTGCGACTACCGTTACTGGCAACCGCAGATGAGCGGCCTGTCGGCCCGCTACCGGTGCGTCGCGGTCAGCCTCACGCACTACTGGCCCGCCACGGAAACACCGGCCGGCATGCCGTTCAGCTGGAGCCAGCACGCCGACGAAGTCGCGGAATTCATCGACCGTCTGGGGGCCGGGCCCGCGCACGTCGTGGGCCATTCGCGCGGCGGCTGCGTAACCTTTCATTGCGCGCGGCGTCATCCGCAGCACGTTCGAACCCTGACGCTCGCCGATCCGGGCGGACCGCTGCAGATCGCCGGGCGACCGCCCGCGACGCTGCCGGCACCCGTCAACGCGCTGCGCGCCCGCGCGGCGCAACTGATCGAGACGGGCGACGTGGAAGCCGGGCTGCAACTCTTCGTCGATTCGGTGAGCCGTCCGGGTTTCTGGGCGAAAAGCACCGCCGGTTTTCGCCGCATGGCAACCGACAACGCACATACGCTCGCGCCGCAGTTCCAGGATCCGCTGCCGGCCTACACACCCGACGATGCCGCGGGTGTCCGCTGTCCGGTGCTGCTGATCGACGGCGAGAAAAGCCCCCTGATGTTCCATCGCGCGGTCGATGCCCTCGCGTCATGGCTGCCCGATGCGCGTCGCGAAACGGTGGCAGGCGCCTCGCACGGCATGAACCTCGCGCACCCCGCGGCGTTCAATCGCTATATCGATGGAATGATCAGCGACGTCGGCGTCGGCACGACGCGCTGAAGCGCGGATGCTTCGCATGGGTACCGATGGTTTATCGCTATCGTCGCGGCGCGCCGTTCGCGTATACCGCGAAACCGCCCGTCTGCCGTTCAATCCTGATATATCGCAAGCGTCCTCTATTCGTGCGATTCACGAAGACCTTCTACAATCGGTACGACGCTAACCGGAAGGAGAAAAGTTGATGCAGGATCCAGAAGCACTCGGTGGACTGTCGCATGCGGGCCAGCAGGACGTGAACGCGCCCGATGCGGATGCCGTTTTCATTCCGCCGGAAAACCTCCCGGTTGCGGCCGCGAACCAGTACGTGCTGAAATCGGGCGATACGTTTATCGTCAACGACCCGCTCGGCGATATCACGGGCCGCGACGACGGGCTTTTTGTTAACGACATGCGTGTGCTGTCGGCGCTGCGTCTCACGTTCGGCGGCCGTGCGCCTTCGCTGCTCTCGGGCAGCGTCAGCAGCGACAACACGGCGTTTACCGCGCATCTGACGAATCGTCCGTTGCCGCCGCTCGGCGGCACGAGCACACCCGAAGGCGTGATCCACGTCGAGCGCGTGCGTGTGCTTTCCGGCACCGTGCTGAACGAAGCCATCGAACTGACGAACTACGGCACGAGCGATGCCGTCGTGCCTCTGTCCATTTCGTTTGCGAGCGATTTCCGCGACATGTTCGAAGTGCGCGGCCTCAAGCGTCCGAAGCAGGGCACGATCGAGGCGCCGCGCGTCGAGAACGGCGAGGTGCTGCTCGGCTATGTCGGGCTCGACAACGTCGCGCGCCGCGTGCGCATCGCGTTTTCACCGACGCCCATCAAACTGCTCGCCGACCGCGCTGACTTTTCGGTGCAACTGCCGGCGCAGGCGTGCGTGTCGATCTATCTTTCAGTTGCGGTCAAGGTCGAAGCGCACGGTGCGGCCGTCGCGAGCGCGCAGATTTCGAAACCGGCGCATGGCACGAGCGAAACGCACCTGTCGCAGATCGACACCGCGCGACCGCGCGTGGGACGCGCGGCTGTGCGTGCCGCGCTCGTCGACGCCCATCTCGTGATGCGCGAGCGGCGCCGTGTGACGGCGCGCGTGCGCTCCAGCAATCCGCTCTTTAATGCGTGGATCGAACGGTCGCTCGCCGACCTCGGCCTGCTGACCACGGACCTCGCGACCGGGCCGTATCCATACGCGGGCATTCCGTGGTTCTCGACGCCGTTTGGCCGCGATGCCGTCATCACGTCGTTGCAGACGTTGTGGCTGCAACCGGGCCTGGCGCGCGGCGTGCTGCGCTTTCTCGCCGAACATCAGGCACGCGAAAATTCCGCGTTTCGCGATGCCGAAGTCGGCAAGATCATGCACGAGATGCGCAAGGGCGAAATGGCCGCGACCGGCGAGGTGCCGTTCGCGCTCTACTACGGCGGCGTCGACACCACGCCGCTCTTTATCGTGCTGGCCGGCGCCTACGTCGCGCGCACCGACGATCGCGGCCTGATCGACGAACTGTGGCCGGCACTCGTGCGCGCCGCGGCGTGGGTCTCGGGCGTGTGCGACAAGAATCGCTATGGCCTGCTCGACTATCAGCGCGCGTCCGATGGCGGTCTGGCAAACCAGGGCTGGAAAGACAGTCACGACTCCGTTTTTCACGCTGACGGACACTTCCCCGACGGCCCGATCGCGCTGGTCGAGGTACAGGCCTACGCGAGCGCCGCGTTCGACACGATGGCACATTTCGCCAGACTGCGCGGCCTGACTGACGAGGCCGCAGGCTACGCAAAGCGCGCGTGGTCGATTCGCGAATGCGTCGAAGAGAAGTACTGGATGGAAGACATGGGCTTCTACGGTATCGCGCTCGACGGTCATGGCGATCTGTGTCGCGTGATGGCATCGAACGCCGGGCATCTGCTGGCGTTCGGGCTCGCCGGGAAGGAGCGCGGCGAAGCGGTGGCACGCGGTCTCGAATCGGCGCTCTTTCACACCGGCTGGGGCGTGCGCACGCTCGCCGCCGACCAGGCCCGTTTCAACCCGATGGCGTATCACAACGGTTCCGTCTGGCCGCACGACAACGCGTTGTGCGCGCGCGGCCTCGCGCGTTACGGCGCGAAGGGCGCGGCAGTGCGGCTGCTGCAGGCGCTCTTCCAGGCGGCGGTGAACTTCGATATGCGCCTGCCCGAACTCTTCTGCGGCTTCCCGCGTCGTCGCGGCGAACCGCCCACGGCCTATCCGGTCGCGTGCCTGCCGCAGGCGTGGGCCGCGGGGTCGCCGTTCATGATGCTGGAAGCGTGTCTCGGCATCACGATCGACGCCGAAAAACGCGAAGTCCTGATCGAACAGCCGATGCTGCCGGATGGTATCGACTGGCTCGAAGTGGGAGACCTGCGCGTGGGCGATGCGTCGGTGACGATCACGTTCACGCGCGTGGCCGGCAAGGTCGTGGCTTCGGCGGAACAGGGCGATGTCAGAGTGGTGGCGTTGCTATAGCACGACGCGGCGCATGCGATGTCCCGGGTGGTAACATTTGTTGTCATCCTCCTTCCCGGTACATCGCATGCCCGACAGTTTCGACCAGCTCGCCGCCCTGATCCGGGCGCGCTTCTCCGAACTGAGCCCGCAATTCCAGATGGGCGCGGCATTTCTGCTCGATCATCCCGACGAAGTCGCGGTTTCCTCGATGCGCAAGGTGGCGGAGCGCGCGCATGTGCAACCGGCGTCGCTCGTGCGTCTTTCACAGCAACTCGGCTTTCCCGGCTGGAACGAACTGCGCGATCTTTTCGTCGCACGCGTGCGCACGCGGCCGGAGCCGCTCACCAGCCGTGCGCGTTCGCTCGTCAAGGCCAGCGCCAAGGATGCGCTTGCACACGACCTGCTCGTCGCGCAGCAACACAATCTCGAACTGACCGCGGCTCACAACGCACGCACTACCGTCGAGGCCGCGCGCGTGCTGCGGCGCGCGCCGCACGTGCACGTCGGCGGGTTTCGCTCGTGCTATGCCGTCGCGTTCGGGCTGGTGTATGGCTACCGGCTGTTTCGCTCATCGGTGTCGCTGCTTACCGGTGAAGCGGGCACACTCGAAATGCAGTTGCGCGGTATCGATCGGGACAGCGCGACGATCGTGATCAGCTTCGCGCCGTATTCGGTCGAAGCCGTGCGCGTTGCCGAAGCGGCACTCGAAAAAGGCAGCAAGCTGATCGCCATCACCGACAGCGCGGTGTCCCCGATCGCGCTGAACGCCGACAAGGTGCTGATCTTTTCGCATGAGAGCCCGTCGTTCTTTCCATCGCTGGTGGCGGCCACGGCGATCGCCGAATCGCTGGTCGCGCATCTGCTGGCACTCGAAGGCGCGGGCGCCGTCGAGCAGCTCGAACAGGCCGAGCGCGCGCTGCATGCGAAGGGCGCTTACGTCGCCTGATTCCAGATTGCGATTCGCTTCGGTCCGGTATTCATTTGATGTGTCGGCATCCGTTTTGACAACATATGTTGCGATGATGTATAAATGCACATCGCGTGTTGAAACTCCCCGCTCGTCAAAAGGAATCGCATGTCCACCGTCTTTCACCGGATGCCGAAGAAGGCATTGCCCGTAGCCGTCGCTGGTGACGGCATTGAAATCATCGATTCGACCGGCAAGCGTTATATCGATGCCTCCGGCGGCGCGGCTGTTTCGTGTCTGGGGCACAGCAACCAGCGTGTGATCGATGCGATGAACCGGCAGGCGCGGCAACTGCCTTACGCACACACCTCGTTTTTTACAACCGGTGTGGCCGAGGAACTCGCCGACCGTCTGGTGGCCGACGCGCCGGAAGGTCTCGACCATGTGTATTTCGTCTCGGGCGGTTCGGAGGCAATCGAAGCGGCGCTCAAGCTTGCACGGCAATACTTCGTCGAGAAGGGCGAATTGCAGCGGCGCCATTTCATCGCGCGCCGGCAGAGCTATCACGGCAACACGCTGGGCGCGCTCGCGATCGGCGGCAATGCATGGCGGCGCGAACCGTTTCTGCCATTGCTGATCGAGGCGCATCACGTGAGCCCGTGCTACGCGTATCGCGAGCAGCGCGCGGACGAAACGGAAGAAGCGTTCGCGCAGCGTCTTGCCAACGAACTTGAACAGAAGATCCTGACGCTCGGCCCCGATACGGTCGCGGCCTTTGTCGCGGAAACCGTCGTGGGCGCGACGGCCGGCGCGGTGCCGCCGGTACGCGAGTACTTCCGCAAGATTCGAGCGGTGTGCGACCGCTACGGCGTGCTCCTGATCCTCGACGAAATCATGTCGGGCATGGGGCGCACCGGCTATCTGTATGCGTGCGACGAAGATGGTGTCGCGCCCGATCTGCTGACCATCGCGAAGGGTCTCGGCGCCGGTTATCAGCCGATCGGCGCGACGCTCGTGAGCGACCGGATCTATCGGACGATTACCGGTGGGTCGGGATTTTTCCAGCACGGTCACACGTATATCGGGCACGCCACGGCCTGCGCGGCCGCACTCGAAGTGCAGCGCGTGATTGCCGAAGACGCGTTGCTCGACAATGTCCGCGCGCGCGGCGAGCAGTTGCGCGCGCTGCTGCGCGGGCACTACGCGCAGCATCCGCATATCGGCGACGTGCGCGGCCGGGGTCTCTTTGTCGGCGTCGAACTGGTGCGCGACCGCGAAACGAAGACGCCGTTCGATGCCACACTGAAGCTTCATGCAAGGATCAAGGCCGAAGCGTTTCAACGCGGCTTGATGGTGTATCCCATGGGCGGCACGGTCGATGGAAAAAACGGCGATCATGTATTGCTCGCGCCGCCGTTTATCTGCACGGAGGGCGACATCGGCAACATCGTCGGCCGGCTCGCCGATGCAATCGATGCCGCGTTGCCCGCCTGATGCCTGATAACCGCGCACTTTCATCACGACCTGACACGAACCGACCATGACCAGCCGTCTGCCTGACTTCGACCCGTCGCGCGCGACGCCTGAACAGAAAGCCGTGCTCGACGAAATCCTGTCGGGGCCGCGCGGCAATCTGAACGGACCGTTCCCCGGCTGGATTCACAGCCCCGAACTCGCGCAGCATGCGCAACGGCTGGGCGCGTTCTGCCGTTACCAGACGGGGCTGCCGCTGCGCCTCTCCGAACTCGCGATCCTGGTGACCGCACAACGCTGGCAGGCACAGGCCGAGTGGTACATCCATCATCCGGTCGCGCTGGGAGCGGGCGTGCCGGAAGCCGTCGCCGAAGCGATCCGCAACGGCCAGCGTCCGTCGTTCGACAACACCGACGACGCGCTCATCTTCGATTTCGCCAGCGAACTGTACGAGACGAAACGTGTATCCGACGCAACTTATACGAAGACCGTCGGGCGCTTTGGACACACGGTGACGATCAATCTCGTCGGTCTGCTCGGCTATTACGCACTGGTCGCGATGACGCTCAACGTGTTCGGCATGCGTGCAGAGGGGCAGGAGAGCCTGCCGTTCGCGGAATAAGCCTTACCGCACAAACCGGCGCGGAATGCAGAATGTGGAATGCGAAAACGCCCCGACTGGCATGGCCAGTCGGGGCGTCTCTTTTACTGCTCGACGCTTGCTGGCTGTTACGCCAGCCGCTCGCTCAGCTACCGCGTTTAGTTACCGCGATACGTCGCGAAGATGCCGTTTTCGAGCTCCGGGCGGCTGCCCGATTGCGACGTCGAAGTCTTCACGCCGCCCACTGCCTCATTCTGTTGCGGCGTCACCGAAGCGGGCGTGGCGGTCTGGGCCGAATACAGCTTCGGATAGTTCGTGTCATTCTGGTTGAGCAAGCCCGCTTTCTGCGCGGCTACCAGTTCTGCGCGAACCTGTGCGCGGGTCAGCGGCGCGTTGGACTGCTGAGCGAACGAGACGGCAGGAACAGCGAGAACGGATGCAATCAGTGCTGCGGAAAGAAGGGATTTCATGACAACCTCCAGGGTTTGATTATGGGTTCTTTGTGGCTTAATTGCCCTGCCTGAACCGTTGAATCAAGTCTATTCCGCAGTCTCCGTGTGAAAAAGCGCGAATTGGGATAAGCATTGTTACGAAGCTTGAAATAATGGCGGCGCCACTGTGGGTGAGAGGATCACGTCACGGCGCTTACATCGGGAAGCGCCTATCATGAAGAGCGGTCTACGCCCACGCCTGTCCGACGCACGGCGCACATGACATTCCGCCGATCCGCAGAACCCCAGGGCGAAACCGCTGCGGAAGGATGGAAAGGGAATCGCGGCTGTGCAGGCAGCGCATTACTGGAGAGAAGCGATGAAGCGCAAGGCATCAGCAGTCTGGCAAGGCGGCCTGCAGGACGGCAAGGGCTCGATCTCCACCGAAAGTACGGTTCTCAAGGAGACGCAATACTCTTTCTCGACGCGCTTCGAAAACGGCGTCGGCACCAATCCTGAAGAACTGATCGCGGCTGCGCATGCGGGCTGCTTCTCGATGGCGCTGTCGGCGGAACTGGGCAAGGCGAATCTCAAGGCCGAACGCATCGACACGACGGCGACGGTCACGCTCGACAAGGTGGACGGCGGTTTCGCGATCACGTCATCTCACCTCGACGTGAAGGTCAGGATTCCGGGCGCCGACAAGGCAGCGTTCGACAAAGCCGCGGGCGACGCGGAAAAGGGCTGCCCGATCTCGAAGGTCCTGAACGCCAAGGTCTCGATGAACGCGACGCTCGAAAGTTGAGTGCGGGTTGCAGGCCTGTTTGCGTAGTGACCGGACGTCAGGGCGGCGCGGACATCCGGACCGGTTCCGGTCCGTCCGCGCCCGCCGGGCCGCTGAACCTCCGGCCCGACAGCGTCTTTCCGGATTCGTGTGAACACGCGCCGTATGCGGCGACCGTGATGCACGGTTGCATGAATCCGCCCGTCGAACTTCAACGGAATCCGCGATGAAATCACAGTCAGAAAAAGCCCAGCTTCTCAGGACGTATCACGAGAACAAGGAGACGTTCGTCATTCCCAACCCGTGGGACATCGGCAGCGCCCGGCTGCTCGCGCTCGCGGGCTTCAAGGCGCTCGCGACGAGCTGTACGCGATCGATTTCGCCACTGAACGCGTGCGCGCCGCAGTCGAAGCGGCACGCGCGCTGCCGTTTCCCTTCACGTTGACCGCCCGCGCCGAGAACTATCTGGTCGGCCGCGCGGACCTCGCCGATACGATCCGGCGCCTGCAGGCGTACCAGGAAGCCGGCGCCGACGTGCTGTACGCGCCAGGCCTGAAGAGCCGCGAGGACATCGCGGAAGTCGTCCGGTCCGTCGACCGTCCGGTCAATGTGCTGATGGGATTGCAGGGCGCGCTACTGAGCGTCGAGGATCTCGCCGCGCTCGGCGTGCGGCGTATCAGTGTGGGCGGATCGCTGGCGCGCGCGGCGCTCGGCGCGTTGGTGCGGGCGGCCGGGGAAATCATGGAGCACGGCACGTTTACGTATTCCAGCGACGCGGCCAGCAACGCCGATATCAACGCGCTTTTCGCGAAAGCGTCGCATACGTGGGGTGCGAAGTAGGGACGACGCGCGGCGATCCGCACGCCGCCGCGCACCCCTGGCGTATGGCTGCATGCCGGCTCCGCGACCAGAGCCCTTGAATTATTGAACAACCAGTCATAATATACGGGCCATGAGTAAGCCCGTCATCTCCCGAAAACCGTCTGCCTCACCCGGCCGTGGCCGCCCGCGCGAGTTCGATACGCAGACGGTGCTCGCCTGCGCCAGCGAGGTTTTCTGGAACCACGGTTATCACGCCACGTCGGTCGACGATCTCTGCAAGGCGACCGGTGTGCTGCGTGGCAGCCTGTACGGCGTGTTCGGCGACAAGCACGGGTTGCTGCTGGCCGCGCTCGACCATTACGCGGACGGCTCGATTGCCCGGCTCGCCGAGCGTCTGAGCGCGAACGTGCCGCCCGAAGAAGCGCTGCGCAACGCCTTGATGCACCACGCGCGCGCCGCGTCGGCGCTGAATGCGCAACGCAGCTGTTTCATTACCAACGCCACACTCGAGATGTCGGCCGACGACATCGCGTTGCGCGAGCGTATCGAATCCATTCAGCGACGTACCATCACGCTGCTATCGGCGGCGGTGATCCGCGGGCAGGCAAGCGGCGCCTTTAACGCCACGCTCGATGAAAAATCCGTCGGTGAATTCCTGTTATGCATCACGCAAGGGCTGCGCGTGCTCGGCAAAACGCCGCGCGACGAGCAGCAACTGACCTCCATCGTCGATCTCGCCATGCGCGCGCTCGTCTGATTTTTTTTTCGCTAATTTTTGAACGATCGGTCATGAATAATCAATCCTTGAAGCCTTCTGCATCGGGTGTGGCGGTGTGCCCGGCAGGGGCCGGCGCACCCGGTTCCCGTGCGGCGGCTGCGCCGCAGCGGTTCGAGCGACAGGGGCCCGCGCTGACCGTGCTGTTCATCGGCGCCTTTCTCGCGCCGCTCGACTACTTCATCGTCAATCTCGCGCTGCCGTCGATCCATACCGGCCTGCAGGCCACCGACGCCCAGTTGCAGCTGATCGTGTCGGCGTATGCGTCGGCCTACGCGGTGCTGCTGATCACCGGCGGCCGCCTCGGCGATCTGTTTGGCCGCAAGCGCATGTTCATGGGCGGCATGGCGGCCTTTGTACTCGCGTCGGCGCTGTGCGGCTTCGCGACGAGCGGCCATATGCTCGTGCTTTCGCGCATCGTGCAGGGCATCGCCGCCGCCGTGATGGCGCCTCAGGTGCTCGCGACGATCCGCGCCGTCGTGCCGACGCACCAGCAAACCAGGGTGATGAGCTTTTACGGCTTTGTTTTCGGGCTCTCGTCGATCGTCGGGCAGCTCGGCGGTGGTGCGCTGATTACCTATCATCCGTTCGGCCTCGACTGGCGAATCATCTTTCTGCTCAACATTCCAGTCGGTATCCTGGCGTTTCTCGGCACATGGCGGTTCGTGCCTGAGAGCCAGCCGGCCGAAAGCACCGGTGTCGATCTGAAGGGCGTCGGGCTGCTGTCGCTGCTGCTGATGCTGGTCATCTATCCGATGACGCATGGGCGCGAAGCCGGCTGGCCCGCATGGACCTTCGTGATGTTCGCGCTCAGCGTGCCGGTGCTCGCGCTCTTTATCGCCGTCGAGCGGCGGATCGAACGCGCGGGCGGCCATCCGCTCGTCGACCTGAAGCTGTTCCGCAATCCAGCATTCGCAACGGGGCTTGTGCTGGCGTTCCTGTTTTACTGTGAAAGCGCGTTCTTTCTAACCTACGGCATTTATCTGCAGACCGGCCTGCACTGGACGCCGTTCGCTTCCGGTATCGCCATCATGCCGTTCGCGACGGGCTTTATCGTGGGCCCGTTCATGTCGCCGGCGATCGTGCGGCGCATCGGCAGCCATGTGCTGACACTCGGGTTCACAATGCTGGCGGCGGGCTTTTCGGTCGTCACATGGGCCGCCGGCCAGAGCGCGACTCCGCAACCGGTTTTCTATCTGGGTCTCGTCTGTGTGGGGATCGGCCAGGGGCTCGTGTTGCCTTCGCTGATGCGCATCGTGCTCGCCGAGGTCGTGCCGGAAAAGGCGGGCCTCGCCTCCGGCATCGTTTCATCGACGTTGCAGATCGGCGCCGCATTCGGCACGGCCGCGATCAGCGGGGTGTTCTTCGGCGTACTCGGGCATCAGACGATGGCCGCTGCGTATTCGCACGCGTTCCAGGTCTGTATTGGCATCACTACCGTGCTGCTGTTCATCTGCATTGCCTTGAGCATGCTGCTGGTCCGGCATCAGCGGATCGCGGCGCGGCATGCGTGATCCGGATGAACCCGGATTGCAATGACGCTTTAATTAAAGATGAGCCGTCTGATTGACATACGGATGACAAAATCGTCAGGGTCATTTACTGCGACGCGAAAACGATTTCCAGATTTCATGTGAATATTTAATGGATTTAAGAAATCCACGTATGCATCGCGTGTTCAGGGATGATTAAAAACCCTGCTTCGCGAAAGCCATGGTGGTAATTTTATTAATAATAGACACGGAATCCGGGAATCGTTGCGACACGAGAAGGCCGTCAGCCGGAATTTCATGTAAATTGCGCGCGACTGCGAAAACCTGTGTGCGCCTGCCCGCAAGACTTTTGCGGCGGCGCATCACTGACTGGCATGTTACGTTCCGCCTGCGCAGCAGTATGTTTCAATCTGTTCCTGAAAGTAATAAACCGTATTGATTGAAAAAACACTTGCCTGGATAAAATTCGATTGTTAATCTTGGCGGGCATTTTGAATTTAACGTCAGTCCGGCGATCGGGATTCGAAGGTCTGGATTGAAGGCGAAGTCCGATTTTGTGAACGACAGTGCTTGAATCGCGGTTCACATTCAAAATCTGCTTAAGTGTTGTCTGCGCGTTGCATGAATTCCGGACCTCGGGATAGCCACGGCAGTTCCGCTTCGACCATGTCCTGTGTTTCATGCAAGTTTCACGCTTTGCATATTCCTTCGCATCGCTCGCTGTATCGCCGAAAAGCCTGATTTGACGTTCCAGACCAGACTGTCGTTCCTGCTGCTGAATGAACGGAGCCCGTCAGTGGGGGGCGTCCCGTCGTACACAGCGCCAGGTGGCCTGTTTCAGGTTCACGCATCGCGGCATCGACAGCTGGGCGCAATTGATCTATTCGTACCGGGGATACTTATGTTGACTGCTACCCTCGACACTGCCGATACGCCGCAACCCGACACCTACCGCGTCGGTGACGTGGTGACACTGAAATCAGGCGGCGCGCGCATGACCGTGACCCATGTGGGGCCCGTTGCGCTGGCGGAAGGGAGCTGGCTCGTCTGCCAGTGGTTCGACGAGCATGGCGAATTGCGCCAGGACGTGTTTGCGCTCGACCGCGTGCGGCCCGAGCCGCGCTCCATCTCCGCCGGCTCCGTGCAGTTACAGCAGCGGTTCGTGCGATTCGGTTACGGACGCTGATTGCGCGTCGACGCCGTCTGTCCGCGCTTTCGTCATTCTTTTCATCCGCTCACGCCGGCGCGCCCGTCCGCGTCGGGCTGCTGCATCGTGAGACGTTCCTGAAACGGCCGCTTCCGCGCGGCCGCTCAACGTTGTTCCGCTTCACGCGCGTCTTGACGTAATAACGTACGTCAGGCTCGCTAGCGACGCGCCTCGGTCGCCATTTTCACGGCGAGCCCGGTGAGCACCGTCCCCATCAGCCAGCGCTGAACGACAATCCACGCCGGACGTTTCGCGAGGAACACCGCGATCGATCCCGCCATGATTGCGACGATCGCATTGATACTCAGGCTCATCATGATCTGCACCGAGCCGAGTGTCAGCGATTGCGCGAGCACGCTGCCGTGCTGCGGATCGATGAACTGCGGCAGCAGCGACAGATACAGCACGGCGATTTTCGGATTCAACATGTTCGTGACGAAGCCCATCGCGAAGAGTTTGCGGGGCCCGTCAGCGGGAAGATCGCGCACCTGGAACGGCGAGCGGCCACCCGGTTTCACGGCCTGCCACGCGAGCCACAGCAGATAGAGCGCACCGCCGAAGCGCAGCGCGTCGTACGCGAACGGCACCGCGAGCAGCAGCGCGGTAATACCAAGTGCCGCGGACAGCATGTAAAACACGAAGCCGAGCGCGACGCCGCCAAGTGAAATCAGGCCCGCCGTGCGGCCCTGGCAGATGGACCGCGAGATCAGGTAGAGCATGTTCGGGCCGGGCGTGAGCGCCATCCCGAGGGAGACGAGTCCGAAGGCCAGGAGACTGGAAAGATGCGGCATTGCATGGCTCCGTGAAAAGTTATCGGTAGCGGAGTGATCCACAACGATCAGGCAATGCCCAGGCGCGCGGCTAGAACGAGAGCGCACGTAACGACATCACCGTGCTCACGGTCCGCGTTTCCCGATGGTGTCTCCATCTTTCAGCGCCAGTCGCGCGGATCACGGCATTATTTCACGTGTGAACGAATCGCGCGAGAAGCGGCGCGCAACAGAAGCATCGCGCGGTGCCCGGCACGCTGTCAGCGCCGCAGCGGCCTGAAAAACCGGCGGATCTCCCCGGCCAGCAGCGCGGGCTGCTCCATCGCGGCGAAGTGCCCGCCGCGCGGCATGTCGGCCCATTGCGTGAGATCGAACACGCGTTCGATCCACGATTGCGGCGGCCGGCTGATTTCCCTGGGAAAGCGCGCAAAGCCAAGCGGCGGACGCACCCGTTCTCCGTGCGTGAAACGCAGCGGCTTCAGGCGCATCTCCCAGTAAAAGCGCATCGACGACGCGATCGTCTGCGTATACCAGTAGAGCGACAGGTTCGTCAGCAGCTCATCCCTGGAGAACACGCTTTCGATGTCGCCGTTGCAGTCGCTCCACGTGCGGAATTTTTCGACGATCCATGCGGCCAGGCCCGCAGGCGAATCGTTCAGCGAAGTGGCGAGAGTCTGCGGCTTCGTGCTGTGCACGTGCGCGTAGCCGCCTTCGAGCGCGGCCCACGTCGCCTTCGCGTCGAGGAAGGTCTGTTCGCGCGGTGTGATGGGCGGATCGCCGGCGGTAAGCGGGGGCTCGTATGAACCGGGCAGGTAATTCAGATGGATGCCGTCGACGTGTTGCGGATGCCGTAACGCAAGCGCAATCGAAACCGCCGCGCCGAGATCGCCACCCTGCGCGCCGAAGCGTTCATAGCCAAGCCCGTGCATCAGTCCGGCCCACAGGTCCGCCGTCGCGAATGCTGACGTGCCCGGTTTCGCCGGCCGCTCCGAAAAGCCGAAGCCGGGCAGCGAGGGCACTACGACGTCGAACGCATCGGCCGGGTCCGCGCCGACCGACGCCGGATCGCACAGATGCGGCAGCAGTTCCATGAACTCGATGAACGACCCCGGCCAGCCGTGTGTGAGCACGAGCGGATAGGGCCTCGGTCCGACGCCCCGCCGATGCACATAATGAATATTGAGGCCGCCCACCTGCGCGACGAACTGCGGTTCGCGGTTCAGGCGCTGCTCGGCGCCGCGCCAGTCGTAGCCTTTCGCCCAGTACTGCGCGAGTTCGCGCACATACGCAGGATCGACACCGAGCGCCCACGGCGAGCCGTCGTAGTGATCGGGCCAGCGCGTATGCTCCAGCCGCGCGCTGAGCGCGAGTACCTGCGTTTCGGGAATCGCAATGAGGAACGGTGTCGTTTCCATCCAGTCTCTCTGGTGAGTGTCGTGTGGCTACTTCATGGGCCGGTCGCGCGTCGCGGCGCGCGACGCGCGCATCCGTACACGCTCGACCAGTTGCTTCGAAAATCCGCGCATCGCCGCGCTACGCCGCGTCGCGACCACTTCACCGGCGACGTTGACGGGTGGATTCGGCTGCAGCGCCCAGTAGAGCGCGAGCCCCCAGCCGAACACCGTCCATCCGAGCACGGCGTTGAAGAGCGCGATCACGAGCACGTCGCGGCGCTTGCGACGGTCCGCGAGAATCGCCGGCAGGAAATAGACCGCAAGCGCGATCGCGGCTCCAATGGCCTGAACAATCAGGCTGACTCCCATGACGGCTCCTGGGCGCGTGGCGTGTCTGGCGATTGTCGCGCGAACGCGGTGATCGTGCATCGCGCCTGTCGAACGGATGGCGCGCGTCATGAAGCGTTTCATGATCGTCGTGCGAGGACTATGATTGGCGTTTTGCACGCGCGGAGGGCCATCATGATTTCTGACGACACCACCCAGCAGGCTCAGCAGGTCGATCACCAGGCGCTTCGGGAGTTCGTCGAGCGCAAATGGAACGACGAGATCGTGCCCGCGTTGACGGACTACATCGCGGTACCGGCCAAAAGCCCCGCGTTCGATCCGGACTGGGTCGGAAACGGCTATATCGAACGCGTCGTGACCGACGCCGCGCAATGGGCCGAACAGCAGCCGGTACGCGGTCTCACGCTGGAAATCGTGCGCCTGCCGGGCCGCACGCCGGTGATCTTCTTCGAAACAGCGGCGACGCGCTCAGGCAGCACCGAGACCATCGTGCTGTACGGTCACCTCGACAAACAGCCGGAATTCTCAGGCTGGCGCAACGACCTCGGCCCGTGGACGCCGAAACTCGAGGACGGCAAGCTGTACGGCCGCGGCGGCGCCGACGACGGCTACGCGATCTACGCAAGCCTGACCGCGCTGGCAGCGCTCGATGCGCAGGGTGTCGAGCGTTCGCGTTGCGTCGGCATCATCGAAACCTGCGAGGAATCGGGCAGCTACGATCTGCTGCCGTACGTCGATGCGCTTCGCGAGCGACTCGGCAAGGTCGGACTCGTGGTCTGCCTCGATTCGGGTGCGGGCAATTACGACCAGTTGTGGCTGACCACGTCGCTGCGCGGTCTCGTCGCGGGCGACCTGGAAGTGCAGGTGCTCGACGAAGGCATTCATTCGGGCGGCTATGGCGGCATCACGCCATCGAGCTTTCGCATCATGCGCCAGCTGTTCGAACGTCTCGAAGACGCGTCGACCGGCAATCTGCTGCCGAAGGGTTTTCATTGCGCGATTCCGGCTGGGCGGCTGCGCGAAGCGCAAGCCACCGCGCGGATTCTCGGCGACGACGTATGGAAGAAGATCCCATGGGCCTGCGGCCAGGATGGCCGTCAGGTACTGCCCACCACGACCGATCCGCAGGAAGCACTGCTGAATTCGACGTGGCGTCCGTCGCTCTCGGTGACGGGCGCGGCCGGCCTGCCTTCGCTTGCCGATGCGGGCAACGTGCTGCGCCCGCGCACGGCATTCAAGCTGTCGCTGCGGTTGCCGCCGCTCATCGACGCCGCGCAGGCCGTGACCACCCTGAAGGCGTTGTTCGAATTCGATCCGCCGTACAACGCGAAGGTCACGTTCAGGCCGGATCAGGGTGCGGCCACCGGCTGGAGCGCGCCGGACCTCGCGCCGTGGCTCGCGTCCGCGCTCAATGGCGCATCGCAGCAGCACTACGGCGCGGACTGCGCGTACATCGGGCAGGGCGGCACGATCCCGCTGATGAACGTGTTGAAGGAAGGCTTTCCGCAGTCGCAGTTCATGGTGTGCGGCGTGCTTGGCCCGAAATCCAACGCACACGGCCCGAACGAATTCCTGCACGTGCCGTATGCGAAGAAGCTGACGGCCACCGTCGCCGAAGTGATCGCGGCGGCCCCCTGATAACGTGCCAGCAATTTTTCAGGCCATCCAGACTATTCAGACCACTAACGGCGCAACGAGATGAACGCCCCGCACGCTACGAAACAACCGATGCCGCTGCGTATCGATGCCGCTCAACTGCACGCGTTCGTATGTGCGATCTGGGAGACGGCGGGCAGTGCGCCGCGCGAAGCCGCATTGGTCGCCGACCATCTGGTTGCGGCCAGCCTGACCGGGCACGATTCGCACGGCGTCGGCATGATTCCGCGTTACGTGGCGTCGATGCGCGATAACGAGCTCAAGCTGAACCTGCATGCGCAGGTCGTGCGCGACGCGGGCGCGGTCCTCACCGTCGAAGGTAACAGGGGCTTCGGCCAGGTCGTTGCGTTCGAGGCGATGGAACTCGGCGTCGCGCGCGCGAAAAAGCTGGGCGTCTGCGCAGTGGGGTTGCGCGGTGCGCATCACATCGGGCGCATCGGCCACTGGGCCGAACAGTGCGCCGCAGCCGGGCTGGTGTCGTTTCACTTTGTCAACGTGGCGGGCGATCCGCTTGTCGCACCGTTCGGCGGCACGGACCGGCGCATCGGCACGAATCCGTTTTGCGCTGCGTTCCCGCGCGCGGGCAAGCCGCCGCTCGTGCTCGACTTCGCCACCAGCGCGATCGCGTATGGCAAGGCGCGCGTGGCGTTCAACCAGGGCAAGGAGACGCCGCCGGGCTCGCTGATCGATCACGAAGGGCGTCCGAGCGTCGAACCCCGGGTGATGATGGAAGCGCCGTTCGGATCGCTGACGCCGATGGGCGGCCACAAGGGCTTTGGTCTTGCGGCGATGTGCGAGATATTCGGCGGCGCGCTGTCCGGCGGCTTTACCACGCACGCCGATACGCTCGGCACGACGAACGCGATCGTCAACTGCATGTTGTCGGTGATCCTCGACCCCAACGCGTTCGATGCGCCAAACGCCGAAGCAGAAGCGGACGCGTTCGTCGAATGGGTAAAAGCGTCGCCGCTCGCAGCCGGCACCGGGCGTATTTTCGTGCCGGGTGAGCCGGAACGTGCCACGCGCGGCGAGCGTAGCGCCCAGGGTGTGCCGGTCGATCCGGCTACGTGGCAACAGATCCTCGATGCCGCGCGCGACGCCGGCATGCCGGCGTCCGACGTCGAGACGTGGGCGCAAAAACTCTACTGAACGCCACCGCGGGCACCGTCGGCTTTTGATGAAAGCGCAATCCGCCGGATTGCGCGGCCGGGCCGTCCGCTTCCCCGTCTATTCCCATATCTATAAAGCGCATTGTCTGCAATGAGGACAAACGCGTCTTTTTGCGTACCAATTCCTTAATTCGCCACATATTGTCGAAAAGCGGAATTTTTACCTATGCAAATTCAATAAAAAATGTGGGCCTTGCCACCATCATCTCGCTGAATTCTTTCAATCAGCTTTATTTCATCGCGCGTCTGGAAGTTTTCCTCCAGCGTGCCGCAGGCGTCGCCAAGGCGCCACGGTACGCGTGAAATCGTGTGCCGACGGGGCGGCTCAGTTCGACACGCATCCGTTTCTTCCTTTAGCAAGCATGAAATCCATATAGGGATTTGCCATGTTCTGTTCGCCCCCGCTCCCCACGGGATTCCGGTCTGTTTTAGGCTCCCATTGCTTTACCCGTATTTAAAATACCTGATGAGGACCAAAAAATGAATCTCCGTAACCATCACGCCTGCCGTCCTTTCCTGGAAGCTGGCAATCTGTCGCAAATTTCCGCCTACTACGAAGAAGGCCGCAACATCATGTGGATGATGTTGCGTGCTCAACCACGTCCGTGTTTCAACATTGAGCTGGTGCATGACATCCTGAGCCTCGCGCGTTCCGCGCGTGAGTCGAAGCTGCCGATCGACTTCTGGGTGACCGGCTCGCTGATTCCGTCGATATTCAACGTCGGCGGCGATCTCGACTTTTTTTCCGATGCGATCCGTACCGGCAAGCGCGAGGAGCTGTTGGCCTATGCGCGTTCCTGCGTCGATTGTGTGCATGCGGCGGCGCGCGGTTTCGACACCGGCGCGATCTCGATCGCGATGGTGGAGGGCACGGCGCTCGGCGGTGGCTTCGAGGCGGCGCTCGCACACCATTTCCTGCTCGCCCAGAACGACGCGCGCATGGGCTTCCCCGAAATCGCGTTCAATCTGTTCCCGGGCATGGGTGGCTATTCGCTCGTCGCGCGCAAGGCGGGCATGCGCCTTGCGGAGGAACTGATCGGTGTCGGCGAATCGCACACGGCGGAATGGCATTCGGCGCGCGGGCTCGTCGACCAGCTGTTCGAACCGGGCGAGGCATATATCGCCACGCGCACCTTCATCGATACGATGCGCCCGAAGCTGAACGGCATTCGCGCGATGATGCGGGCGCGTCAACGCGTGCTGCAGCTCTCGCGAGCCGAGCTGATGGAGATCACGGAGGATTGGGTCGAGGCGGCGTTCACGATCGAGGAAAAGGATCTCGCGTTCATGGAACGTCTCGTGATGGTGCAGAACCGCCGCACGTCGAATCTGCGCGCGAGCCCGGCGCCGAGCGCGAACGTGGCGTAGTGCTCATCCCGTCAGCCATGGCCGCACCCGGATCCGAACCAGCACGGCCGGCAACAACAGAAAACGGTAACCGGTAATGGCAGTAGCAGTAAGCGCGACAGCAGGCTGTCAGGCGATGAGCCTGATTTTCTGTCTGTCGCGCAACCACGCCTCGAATTCCGCGACGGGCATCGGGCGGGCATAACGGAACCCCTGCACGTATTCGACGCCGAGCCCCTTCATGAAGACTTCTTCGGCTTCAGTTTCGATCCCTTCGGCGACCACTTTCAGTTCCAGTTCCTGCGCCACGGCCACCATCGAGCGCACCAGCGCCTGCGCCTTCTTGTCGGCGTCGATCGAGCGCACGAAACTGCGGTCGAGCTTGATCATGTCGAGCGGAATCCGGCCCAGTTGCGACAGCGACGAATAACCCGTGCCGAAATCGTCCAGATGCACCTGCGCGCCCAGTTCGCGGAATTGTGTGATCAGGTCGATCGCGGCGGCTTCGTCTTCGATCAGGCAACTTTCCGTCAGCTCCAGATCGACGAGACAGCTTTCGAGATCCGCGCGTTCGAGCGCTTCGCGGAAATGTCGCACCACGGCGGTATCCACCAGTTGCCGCGCCGAGACGTTGATCGCCACGCGCAGATCCAGCCCCTGCGCTTTCCACGCGGCCGCCTGCAGCGCCGCGGTCTGCATGACCCAGCGGCCGAGCGGTCCGATCAGGCCGGATTCCTCGGCATAACCGATGAACTCGTTTGGCTGGATCTGGCCGCGCTCCGGCGAATTCCAGCGCACCAGCGCCTCGACGCTCCTGACGACGCCCGTGGCGAGCTCCAGCTTCGGCTGGTAGAGCAGGGTGAGCTGGCCTTCCTCGAGGCCGCGCCGCAGGTTCGTATCGAGCCACATGTACTCGGCGACCTTGTGGTCCATCTCCGGAGAAAACACGCGGCAGGTGCGCTTGCCTTCGTCTTTCGCAACGTACATCGCGGTGTCGGCGGAGCGGATCACCGATTCGAGACTGTCGCCATGCTCCGGGCACAGCGCGATACCGATCGAGCAGCCCGTGTAGACCTCGACGAGCCCGAGGCTGAACGGCGTGCGCAACCGTTCGAGGATGCGCTGCGCGGTCGCTTCGAGTGCGGAGCGGGTCGCGTCGACCGCGAGCACGATGAATTCGTCGCCGCCGAGCCGCGCGAGCGTATCGCCCGCATCGAGGCAGCCGCGGATCGCCGACGACACGTCCTGGATCAGCCGGTCGCCGAACACATGTCCATAGTGGTCGTTGACCTTCTTGAAGTTGTCGAGATCGAGAAAAAGAATGCCGGTCGATTCGCCTTCCTTCGCGGATTCGATCGCCAGGCGGATGCGGTCCTGGATCGCGTTGCGGTTCGGCAGGCCCGTGAGCGAATCGGTATTGGCCAGCTCCGAAAGGCGTGCCTGGGCGCGGCGTTCCTCGGTGATGTCGGTGCCCGAGCAGATCAGGAACTGCTCGTCGACACCGCTGCCGCTTTTCACGAACTTGTTGCGAAACAGGAACAGACGCTCGCCGTGGACGGTTTTCACGAGCCGCTCGACTTCGTACGACACGCCGCGGTTGAAAAATCCGCTGATATTGAAGCTCGACGCCGCGCCGTCCTCGGAAGACATGAAGAGCGCCCAGACGTTTTTGCCGATAACGTCTTCTTCCTTCATGCCGGACAGTTCTTCGCCGAGACGATTGAAGCGCTGGATGCGTCCCGCCTGGTCGAGAATCACGACGAGCGAATTGACTTCCGACACGACCTGTTCGGCAAACGACAGGCCATGCACCAGATCGCGCGCGACGGATTCGGTATCGGAATAGGCGGACGCCGTGCCGGCCCACGAGGAGCCGTTCAGCTTCCGGCCAACCAGATGCAGGCGCAACGGTTCGCCGAACAGACGAATATCGAGGATCAGGTTCGAGGTAATGCCGGTCAGGCGGCGGATCTGCGCGGCCTGCTGGACGGTGAGGGCGATGGCGACGTCGGCGGGGCCGGCTCCGGTTTCCGCGGTCAACTCCAGCGCGTTGCTGTCTTTCGACAGGCGCCAGCATGGGCTGGTCGTGCCGAAGTGTGCAAAAAGCACCTGATGATCCTGGTCGTCCTGCATTGAGTCCCCCGGACAGGCTCCGCCATCCGGCTCGTTATTCACGCTGGCGAGCGGTCGGGCGGCAAACGGTCTTCCGTCGAAGATTGGCTTCATTGTATCCAGGTGGCCGAATGACGGGGTTCGTAACGGGTTAACGACGCGCGAATCCCTTTTCTTTAACAGATTTGCAGGTTTAAAGCCAGGTATGGGGATGCGGCTGCGCGGCTTGAGGTGCGATGCGATGCGCGGCACTAGCCGCGCTGTATCAGCGCAATTCGCATGCGATCGCGTGTTTGCGCGTCGAAATCGGCGAGATAGCCGAACGAACCCGCGACAAGCGTCGCCACCGGCACCCCATCGCGATACAGCAGACGGTTGCCGCTCACCGCAGGCACCTTGTCGCCTGGCAACAACGTACCGGCGAGATTCAGCGGATCGGTGCCCGATACGCAGATAAAAGCACCATCGTTCGCATGGCGGCGTATTTCGCGAAGCACGGGAATCGCTTCGGGCAGCGCGAACTGCTCGCCCGCGAGTCCGTTGACGAAACGCCCGCCGCGCACGAGTCCGCGCGCTTCGAGCTTTTGCAGCGTGCGCAGCAGTTCGCGCCATGGCGGCAGCCAGTCGGCCTCGCGTTCGAGCAGACGCCAGAACACGATGCCATAGCGGCACAGCAGCGTCATCGCGATATGTTCGAGCACCTCGGGATCGGTGGGCGGCGTGCGGCCTGGTGGGGTGGAAATCTCCGCGGTGGGCTGCGTTACGCGCCGCCGCACCAGCGCCCAGCGACCCGCGTCGTCCATGCCGCCGATCAGCGCGCCCGCGCCGCGCGGACGGCGGCTACCGTAGTAGGCGTTGCGTTTCGCGACCGGTTTGAGCAGCGCGCGCAAACCCGCGAAGCTGTCGGAGTTCGCAAGACCGGCGGCGACCAGTTCGCCGAGCGCGTTTTCCAGTTCGATCTTGAGGCCATGGACGTCGTTTAACAACTCGTCGAAGAACATCGCGCCGTGTTCCTTTAGCGCGTCGTACACGTGCTGCGCGCGCGCCGACAATGTCAGTGGCTTCGACGTATCGACGAGCGCGCTCCAGATGTTCATGTTCCGGCGCGGCAACAACACGACCGGCGTGCTGCGCACCGGCGCGCTCGCTACCTTCGTGCGTCCGGTCAGGCGCGTCCACACCACCTTGCCGGAACGGCACAGTTCGTCGAGCGCCGTGATCGAATAGTCCTTGAGACGCGCGGGCAGGATGTCTTCTTCCCACGCGCCGGCAGCGGCCTGGAATCCTTCGAGCTGATCGACCACCGCCGCCAGCGCGTCGCGTCCCTCGCCGCGCGTATCGGGTGTCAGGTGCTGCCACGCAAACAGAAAGCGCATGAAATCGTGCCGCTCCACCGGCTCGATTTCGCGACGCAGCCGCTTCACCGTATAGCGGTTGATACGCGCGAGCAGATGCCGTTCGCACCATTCTTCCTCGCTTGCGCCAGGCGTGAAACGGCCGCGCATCACGTAGCCTTCTGCTTCGAGCCGCACCAGCGCCTGGGCCACGCGCGATGCGGGCAACGCAAGCGGACCCGCGATCCGCGTGACGGGCAGCGGCCCCGATCCAGTCATGCGTGCGCGCACGACGTCGACGATGGCGTCGTCTTCAGTCCACGCTTCGGTATAGCCCCTCGGTGCCTTGAGCGCCGGATGAAGCGGCGCATCGGGATAGATCGCGCGCAGACACGTGAGGCGTTCGGCGGGCCACCATAACGCGTCGCCCTGATCCAGCGGCATGCGCGTCGCGCGTCCGCCCGCGGCGAGCGCATCGAGCCAGCCAGGCCAGCCCTCGTTGCGCTGTGCTTCCGCTTCGCCGATGCAGGCGAGACCCGTCAGCGCTTCATGCATTTCATCCACGTTGCGCGCTTCCGGCCACGCTTCACGACGCACGCTTTCGATCGCCTCGGGGTCGAGCGCGCCGAGATCGTCGGCGGATGCGGGATCGGTATATCGGCGGTTCAGCACGGCCTGGGTGCGGCGTTCCTCGAGCGGCGCATCGTCGAGAAAGGCGTAGGGCTTCGCCGTGAGAATTTCGGCGGCGAGCGGCGAGGGGGCCGGCAGATCGCGCGTGACGAGCGTCAACGTGCCCGCTTCGATACGTCGCAACAGCGCGAGCCAGCCATCGGTATCCATCGCTTCATGCAGACAGTCGTCGATGGTCTGCTCGACGAGCGGATGCGCGGGCACGTCGCGTTCACCGACGATGTTTTCGAGGCACGCGGCCTGGTCCGGAAACACGGCGGCGAGCAGATCGTCGCTGCGCATGCGCTGGATTTGCGGTGCCGTCTTGCGACCGCCGCTGTAGCGCGGCAACGCAAGGGCGGTCGTCGCGTTCCAGCGCCAGCGCACGCCGAAGAGCGGCGCGTCGAGCAGCGCCTGGATCAGCAGGTGTTCAGCGGTATTCGAATGCAGATAGCGCCACACATCATCGAGTACGAAACTGTGGCTGCCGGTCAGCGAAAGAATGATCGCGTCCTCGGTGGCGGCGGCCTGCAGTTCGAAATTGAACGTGCGGCAAAAGCGTTTGCGCAGCGCCAGACCCCACGCGCGGTTCAGGCGGCTGCCAAACGGCGCATGAATGACAAGCTGCGTGCCACCCGATTCGTCGAAGAAGCGCTCCATCACGAGCGTATCCTGCGACGGCAAAACGCGTAACGCCGAGCGCGCCCGCGCGAGATATTCGACGATCTGCCGCGCGGCGGATTCATCGATGCCGACATGTCCGGTCAGCCAGTCGATCGCGTGGTCGATCCGCGGCGCGAGCGTCGCGGTTTCGGTTTCGGCTTCGGCTTCGGCGAGGACGATGCCATCGCCATCGCCATCGCTCGCCAACACACTGGTTGCGCGTGCAACGTCCGACGTTTCGGGTGTGGGTGCGAGGAGACGGTCGATCTCGCCGCGCAACCGCGCGACGCCCATCGACAGTTCGTCGCTACGCCCAGGCGCTTCGCCGAGCCAGAACGGAATGTTCGGCGACTGCCCGTGCGCATCCTCCACGCGCACGCGGCCGGTTTCGACGCGCAGGATGCGGTACGACGTATTGCCGAGCTGAAACACGTCGCCCGCGAGACTTTCAACCGCGAAGTCTTCGTTCACGGTGCCGATGTTGACGCCCTGCGGTTCGAGAATCACCGCGTAATCGGCGTTCTCGGGAATCGTGCCGCCTGACGTGACCGCGACGAGCCTGCTGCCGCGCCGGCCGCGCAGCATGCCGTTCACCGCGTCGCGATGGAGGTGCGCGCCGCGTGCGCCGTGACGCGTGGTATAGCCTTCGGCGAGCATGCGCAGCACGGCGTCGAACTGCTCGCGCGCGAGGGTTGCGTACGGCGCCGCGCGGCGAAAGAGTTCGAAGAGCGCCTCTTCGCTCCATTCCTCGTTCGCGACTTCCGCGGTGATCTGTTGCGCCAGCACATCAAGCGGCGCGCGTGGGATGGTGAGCGTATCGAGTTCGCCGCGCCGCACGCAGTCGAGCAATGCCGCGCATTCGATCAGGTCGTCGCGCGAGGTGGGAAAGAGCCGCCCTTTAGGCATGCCGCCCACCTGGTGCCCCGAGCGGCCCACGCGCTGCAGAAACGGCGCGATGCCGCGCGGCGAGCCCATCTGGCAGACCAGATCGACGTCGCCGATATCGATGCCGAGTTCGAGCGAAGCCGTCGCGATCAGCACGCGCAGGTCGCCGCGCTTCAGGCGCTGCTCCGCGTCGAACCGGTGTTCCTTCGACATGCTGCCGTGATGCGCGGCCACCGCTTCCTTGCCGAGCCGCCCGGTCAGATGCCGCGCCGCGCGCTCCGCCATGCGTCGCGTGTTGACGAAGACGAGCGTCGTGCGATGCAGCGCGACGAGTTCCGCGAGACGGTCATAGACGCGTTCCCACACTTCGTTCGCCATCACCGCTTCGAGTTGCACCGGTGGCAGCTCCAGCGCGAGGTCGCGCGCGCGAACGTGACCGACGTCGATGATCGCGCAGTCGGCAGGCGCGGGGTCGTCGATCACGGCGCCACCGGTCAGAAAGCGCGCGACCGCCATAACCGGCTTTTGCGTCGCGGAGAGGCCGATGCGCGGCAGACGCCGTCCGCACAACGCATCGAGCCGTTCGAGACTGAGCGAAAGATGGCTGCCACGCTTTCCGCCGGCAATCGCATGAATTTCGTCGACGATGACCGTGCGCGTCGTCGACAGCATGCGACGGCCTGAACCGGAACCGAGCAGCACGTAAAGCGATTCGGGCGTGGTGACGAGAATGTGCGGCGCGCGTTTGCGCAGCGCGGTGCGCTCCTGCTGCGTGGTGTCGCCGGTGCGCACGGCGGTACGGATATCGAGCGGGGGCAGGCCGAGCGCGGCCAGTTCGTTCGCGATGCCTTCGAGCGGCGTTTGCAGATTGATGCGGATATCGTTCGACAGCGCCTTTAGCGGCGACACATAGACGACGAGCGTTTCATCGGGCAGCTCGCCATTGTTCGCGATGCCTTCCCTGACGAGTTCGTCGATGGCCGACAGAAACGCGGTCAGCGTCTTGCCGGAACCGGTTGGCGCGGCGACGAGCGTCGAGCGGCCGCCGCGGATCTGCGGCCAGGCGGCCGCCTGGGCGTCGGTGGGCGCGGGGAACGTCTTGAGAAACCAGCTGGCGAGCGCCGGATGAAATCCTGCCAGCGCATCTGTTGCGAAAGAGCCAGGTGTCATGGAGCCGTAGGTAGGGGCGCGACGTGCCATTTCCAGAGGGCGGCGGGCACCGTCCGTTTCGGTGGTCGAACTGAAAGTCTGGCAGGTTTTCGCAACCCGTGCCAGCGCCGCGAAAACGGGTGCGGGTCGGGTATCGGCATCGTGCCCGAGAAAAAAGCGGCTTATGCGCTGCCGTCTGGCTTCATCACGCGTGCAGGCAAACGCAACCGCGCAACCACGCAACCACGTGCCTACCAGGCCCAGCGCACGCCTGCGTCGCCGAGCACGGTCCGTTGATGGGGGCCGCCGAGGTTGGTAAGCCAGCTTGCCGTCGCGAAGAGGTTCGCCGACCGGCTGATCCTTGCGACCACGCCCGCGCCAATCTGGCCGGCGGTCTGCCCGACGGTCGTGCCGATCACGGTTGTGCCCGCGAACGTCGCCTTGTCGTCCGATCCGAACGAGCGCAGCACGTTCACACGCAGCCACGGCTGCCAGTTCGCACCCATTGCATCGAAGTGCCCCTGCAGACGCACGCCGATCCGTCCAAGGAAGGTGTTGCCGTTGTTGAAGCTGACTGTGGAGATGCCGTCGTTCAGGTCGTTCACCGACAGGTGCTGCCAGATCAGCTGCGCCTGCGGTTCGACCGTCAGGCCTGTGGTGAGCGGAACCGGCAGCCCGCCTTCGAGCGATCCCGTCACCGCCGTGCCGTGTGTCGTCGCGCCCACGTTGTCGCGCGAGACCGGGGTCATCGTGAGCGAACTGCCCATCAGCACGGCGTCCGTGTACCAGCCGCCTGGTCCGATATGCGTCCAGTAGCCGCCGAGACTGTAAGCGTCGACCGAGAGATGCCCGGCGTCGAGATTCGGCGTGCCAAGCGCGAAACCCTCGACGTCGCCCGTGGCGCGCGCGAAGCCGGCGAACAGGCCGTAGTGGTTGCGATGACCGCTCGCGTTCGAGTCGGCGTAGAGATCGTGGCCCGCCTGCGCGCCGAAGACCGAACCATCGAAACCGGGGCTGGCGGTGCCGTCCTCGCGAAAATCGCTGTGACCGCCCCAGACGCGTCCCCAGGCAGCCGGCACCGTGCCTGTCTCCGTGAGCAACGACTGCTCGCCTTCACGTTCGTGGAACGTGTCGACCTGCAGCACGCCGAGTTGCCGCGCGACGGCGGGCATGACCGCGTAGACCGGCACTTCGGGGCGATACAGCGGCACGGGATCCGATCCCGCCGGCGGCGGGGCGGGCAGCGGCGGTGTGCCTGCGGCCGCGACCGGTATGCCGGTGTCGTCGTCGGGCGCCGCGACCGAGGGGAGGGGCGCGACGGTATTGCGCAGATACCAGTTGTCGCTGGTGCCGCCCGTCACGCCGCCTTTCGCGAGAAAGTACGAATACGCGCCGGCCTTCACTGGCGCCGCAAGCGTGAAGGCGTCGGGCGTGGTGCTCGCGCCCTGCGCTGTCGAGACGATTTCGATGCCGTTCGCGACCGTCTGCGCACCGTTGCCGCCGACGTTCGTGACCTTCAGGCTGGTGGTCCCGCTCCCTGCGCCGCCATTCAGCACGAGCCTGTCCGAGGCGGCATTGTCGGATTCGACGACCGTGTTCAGCGCGACCACACCGCTCTGGCCGGTGTAGTTGCCGTTGACGACCAGCTGGTTGCCCACGCCGTTGCCGCCGATCTGCACGAGTCCCGCATTCACGAGCGATCCATTGACCGTGAAGTTGCCGTTTGCAGCATCGGCAAAGGCGGGCAGTGCGTTCGCGACCGCGATGGTGCCGCTGTTCGAAACCGCGCCGGTGACGCTGCCATATCCGCCGAGCGTCGCGCCCGCCGCCACCGTTGTGTTGCCGCCGCCCGTCAGCGCCGCGCTGGCGTGCGCCGCGTCGCCCAGAGCGAGCGTGCCCGCCGCGACGTTCGTCGCGCCGCTGTAGGTGCTTGTGCCGTTCATCACGAGCGAACCGCTGCCGGCTTTCGTCAGGCCGCCTGCGCCGGTCACGGGCTGTGCGAGCGTCGATGAAAACGACTGCGTATCGATCGTGCCGCCACCGCCGTTCAACGTGATGGCGCGCGTGCCCGCGAGATCGAACGTCTGGGCCAGCTGCAACGTGCCGCCATCGAACGTCACACCGCCCGTGCCGGCGCCGAGTGCGTTGTCCGCGCCGACCGCGAGCGTGCCGCCGTCGATCAGGGTGCCGCCCGAATACGTGTTGCCGCCGGCTGCCGTGGGCGCGAGCGTCAATGTGCCCGGGCCGCTTTTCTCGACGACACCCGTGCCGCCGATCAGACCCGCGTAAGTACCGGTAGCGCTCTGCGCGAAGCGCACGAGCCCATTGTCCGTCACGTTCAGAGGCAGGTTCTGCGAGGTTGCCTGCAATGTCGCGCCCGCGTCGACGAACGCGCTCGTCGTGCTGCCGAGCGTGCCGGTCAGATTCAGCGTGCCGCTTTGCACACGCGCTGTCGTGAACGTGCCGGTGCCTGTCCAGTCCCATTGCGTGCCCTGCATCAGCAGCGTCTGGAAGTTCGTGAATGCGTTCGCGGCGGTGCCGGTTCCCTGCAGCGTCACCGTATTGCTGCCGGCACCGCCATCGGCGCTGCCGTTGATCACCGAGCCGGTTTGCAGGATCAGCGCGTTGCTGCCGTTGCCCATCGTGATCGCCGTGCCGATGCCGCTTTGTAGCAACCCCGCGTTGATGATCGTCGTGTTGCCGTTGAGCGTGCGGATAGCCGACCCGTTCTGGCTGATGATGCTGCCGCCCGCGCGGTTTTCGATCTGCGCCGTGAAGCTCGATCCAACTGTGTTGGAGAACACGGCGTCCGAGGCGCTGCCGCTCGCCGAGATCGTGCCGGTGTTGATCAGACTATCGTTGTTGCCCTGCATGTACGCGGCGGGGCTCCCGGCGCCCGTCGTCGAAAGCGTGCCGCTGTTGTTGATCATCCCGTTGCCGCCGAGAATCGAAGCCGCCCGCGCGTTGCTGCCCGACGTCGATACGCTGCCTGTATTCACGATCGTGTTATTCAACTGCCCTGAATTCGTTTGCCCCCACGCCGCAGTCATGCCGTAGGCGTTGGGGCCGGCCGTCGTGATCCGTCCGTTGTTGGTCAGCGTGTTGCCGCTGCCATTGGCCGCCATGCCGTCGTTGAATGCCCCCGTCGTGCTGATCACGCCTGTCGCTGTATTCGTCAACTGGTTGTTGTTCGTGGCGCCCAGCAGTACCGCGCCACGCGCTGTACCGGTGCCGCCGCTGCCAGTCAGCGAGAAATTGCCGTTACTCGTGATCGTGCTGGCGTGATCGACGCTGAAACCCATGGCGGTCGCCGAGCGTACGAAGCTTGCGGCGGTGGTCGGATCGAGATTGATCGTAACGCCGGTGCTGGTGATTGGGGTGATGACGGAAGGCGTGTTGGCGCCGCTGCAGGTGACGGTGGTGTTGCTGGGTGGGGAAGTGGTCGAGCATGCCGCATCGGCATTGGGCTGGAAGATGATTTCGACAAGCATGACAACGCTGCCGACACCGATTTCAAACGATCGCTTCATTGATACGTCCTTCCGTTAAATGACAGCGAGGGCGGCATCAACCACGGGTTCAGTGAGTTATAGGTTTATTCCAGGAAAATTCAAAATCCGTTTAATAGCATGACGATTGAATGCCGGGCATGCCCGGTTCAATGTTCAGGTTTCCGGTTCAGACGCGGGTCAGACGCAATCGCGGCAGACTTTCCTGACCATAAGCTTTCAGCGCAATGGCCGTCATGAAGACTTTCGACGTGTGCAGTATTCTCATACGTTGCCTTCTTCACTCACGGAGCGTTGAGATGCGATACAACCAGATGGGCCGTACCGGCGTGTTCATTTCCGAGCTGTGCCTGGGCACGATGACGTTTGGCGGCGGCGGGGGCATATGGAAACAGATTGGCGATCTGCAGCAGGCCGATGCCGAGCGTCTTGTAGGTCGCGCGCTCGATGCCGGCATCAATTTCATCGATACCGCCGACGTCTACTCAGAAGGTCTTTCCGAGCAGATCACCGGACAGGCGCTGAAGAATCTCAAGGTGCCGCGCGACAGTGTCGTCGTCGCGACGAAGGTGTTCGGGCAAACCGGCGAGTTTCCGAATGCGCGGGGTGCATCGCGGTTTCACATCATCGACGGCGTGAAGGCGAGCTTGAAGCGTCTGCAACTCGATCACGTCGACCTGTACCAGATCCACGGTTTCGATCCGGCTACGCCCGTCGAGGAAACCGTGCGCGCACTCGATACGCTCGTGCAGCATGGACACGTGCGTTACGTCGGCGTGTCGAACTGGGCTGCGTGGCAGATCGTGAAGGCGCTCGGTATCGCGGAACGTCTGGGCCTCGCGCGCTTCGAGACGCTGCAGGCGTATTACACGCTTGCCGGCCGCGATCTCGAGCGCGAACTGGTTCCGATGCTGCAAGGCGAAGGGCTCGGGCTCATGGTGTGGAGCCCGCTGGCGGGCGGCCTGCTGAGCGGCAAGTATGGGCGCGACCAGCCAGGCGAAGCAGGCAGCCGGCGCACGACGTTCGATTTTCCGCCAGTCAATCGGGACCGCGCGTTCGACTGCATCGACGCGATGCGTGGCATTGCAGAGGCCAAAGGCGTGTCGGTTGCGCAGATCGCGCTTGCGTGGCTGCTGCATCAGCGCGCGGTCACGACGGTGATTGTCGGCGCCAAAAAGATCGAGCAGCTTGACGACAACATCGCGGCGACGCAGGTCA
Source organism: Paraburkholderia gardini (assembly GCF_907164545.1). NCBI lineage: Bacteria > Pseudomonadati > Pseudomonadota > Betaproteobacteria > Burkholderiales > Burkholderiaceae > Paraburkholderia > Paraburkholderia gardini. The sequence goes on from NZ_CAJQZB010000003.1 coordinate 213,030, forward strand.
CGCTATCCGCCGATGAACTGGCGAAGCTCGACGAAGTGAGCACACTGCCGTCGGAGTATCCCGGCTGGATGCTTGCGCGGCAGGGCGAGCAGCGTCGCGAACAGCTGGCGCAGTCGGGTACCGCCGTGCGGGCAAAATAAAAGCGGCGTTGCCTGCCGGATTGGTCCGCCGCTACACCGAGGGGGGCCGCGGGCCGCGACTCCAGCGCAAAAGC